>JAAYBR010000083.1 GCA_012730045.1 Candidatus Hydrogenedentota bacterium
CCCGCATTTGCGCCCTGACAGAAAAAAGCGGTATACTTGGGCGTCGTTTTTGTGCCGGGGTAGCTCAGTTGGTCAGAGCGCTGGATTGTGGATCCAGAGGTCCTGGGTTCAACCCCCAGCCCCGGTACCATCAGCAACTTCAAGACGCGCAACGTGTTGCGCGTCTTTTCTTTTTTGGAACGCCATTCACCGGACTTCAGAGGCCGCCCGGGCATTCCCTTTCAGAAAGGCTCACCGGCTCTCCGGCACCGTCTCCTCGTGCTCCGTGCTGACGGCGCAGTCGCGGTCATCGAAGAGGTTGACGTAGTATGCCGTGACGCCTTCGGGCAGGGTGGCCTCCACCGCACCCCGGTCGGCATGCACGGTGGCGGGGATGCTTTCCCAGAGTCGGTCCTGCCATTTGCCCCGGGCCTTGGTGTAGGTCAGCTCGGCGCGCGACACGGGCGTCTCCGCGGCGTAGGTGACCCAGATGGAACTGTCATCGCGGCTTTGTGCGGTTATTTTGGGGAGGGGTTTCCCCCCGTTCAGCAGGCTCTCCGCGAAGACCCGGATTTCCTCGGGATTCTCGCCGGCGCCGCCGTGCCCGTGGGGCATGCGGATGCGGACGCACAGATGCCGGGGGCCCTGCGGCAGGCGGTAGGACTTCTGCAGGGAGCCCATGGGGTAGGCGAAGTCGTTGGTGCCCGTCACCCAGAGGAGAGGCATGCGCGCGCGGCCCAGATAGACGGAGGGGTCCCACAGGCCGAGCCAGCGCCCGGCCTTTTCCGGACCCATGCCCGCGAAGGCGTCCAACCACGCGGAGTCCTCGCCGAGAAAGCCGCACCCGTACACGGGAACGGCGAGCTTGAAGCGGGGGTCCACCCCGGCGGTGATGCAGGTGAGATAGCCGCCCCAGGAAATGCCGGTGACGCCGGTGCGGTCGGCGTCCACCTCCGGATACGAGCGGATCAGGGAATGCGCGAGAACAACATCCGCCACGGCATGATAAGACCACTGCTCCTCCGGCGCGGCCCCGGCGTGCTCGAAGTCCCCCCAGCCCGCCGGACCGCCGTCGGGATGGCGCTCCCAGTCGCTGTATTTGCCCTTCGGCACGCAGCCGCAGGTGTCCATGGCGATGGCGGCATAGCCGCGCCCGGTCCACAGGCGCACCCACTCGGCGAAGGCCGTGCCCCCGCCGCCGTGGACCAGCACCATGGCCGGATATTTCGTCCCCTCTTTGCCCTCAGGCACGCCGTACCAGGCGAAGACCCGGGTGGGCTTTCCGTTGAACGGCAGGCCGTCATAGAACAGCGCGCGCACCCCTTTTTCGTCAAATCCGGGGGCGGGGTATTCCTTCGGCGCCTGCGACAGGGTGTCCAGATTCCACGGCATGACCGGCGGGTCCGCCGCCCCAGCCATGCCGCACACGGTGAACAGTGCCAGGGCCATCGCCAGAGACCGAAGCGGTTTGGGGGTCGTTTTCATGTTCCTCATCCTTTCACCGTCGTCATTCCGCGGCCATTCAGTATCCGAGGGCTTTCAGTGTCGCGTCAAAATCCTGGGGGAGCGGCGCCGCGGGTTGTCCGGCCGTCTGCGCGGCCTGGGTGACCATGTTGAGCAGCAGGCGGTCCGCCGCCGGATGCCGGTCCAGGTTGTCGAGCACGTTGAAGGTGTTCAGGAGAAGGGTTCCCTCCCCGAAGGCGTAGGCGCCGAGCATGACCCCGGCGGCGAAACCGTCGGGACGGCTGGAATGGCAGACGGCGAAGGCCGCCGCCGCCGTGTCGTCCGGCGCGTCCTGCCCCTCAAAGAAGAGGTTCGTGATGACGGGACCGTAGTAGTCCCAGTCCATGACGCCCTTCGGGGCCAGCCCGTCAAACAGCGGGTGCTTCTTCGCCACGCATTCCTTGTGGTAGAGCCAGTCGGAGAAGGCGGTCAGGCCGCCCCTGTTCTTCAGGGGAAGCCGCCCCACCGGGTCGTCCCCCTTCTTGAAGACGGCGGGGGACAGGAAGACGGCCGTATCGCCCCGGGCCACGCGCCGCAGGAGCGCCGTCCACGCGCCGTCGTCGCCCTTCCAGTCGCCGACCAGCACCGCCTGCCGCGTGTCCTCGGGGGCCGCCTCCAGCGGGACCGATTCCACGCCCCGGGCCTTGAGCCAGTCCGTGACGGCGGGCGAAAGCCCCGCAACGGCGACCGTGACCGGCCGGGCGGCCTGCGGCGGGTCGGACAGATGGAAGGTCAGGCGCCCGCCCGCCGGCGCGCCGCCGCGCTCCAGGGTGGCCGCAAAGGTGTACTCCCCGGCGGGGCCGGGCAGCGTGATGTCACCCTCAAACACGGGCACGGCGAGCGGCCCGTCCGCGCCGTCGGCAGGCTCGGGGATGACCACGTCCCGCCGCTCCTCCCAGGCGACGCCGTCCGGACCCACCACGCGCAGGAGCGCCGGATAGCTGCCCGGCGCGAGGGCGTCCTCGGTGGCAAGCACCGCCTCCAGTTTGAACGGACGGCCCGTGTAGGCGTGCATCGGCGCGGCGAAGAGGCACCAGCGCAGGGGCGACCAGCCGTCCTGCAGGGCGTCCATGATGCCCGGCTTGAACTCGCGCCAGAAGGTCCACAGCCCCTCGCCCGTGTATCCGTGGTCGAGGAGGCCGGTCAGGTTGTAGCCGCAGATGTTCGGATTGGACCGGATCAGGTTGAACCCGAGCAGCCGCTGGCGGCAGTGCAGTCGCTGGCTGTCGCGGAGCATCTCCTCCGGGAAGGCGTACACCCCCTCCATGCCGAGGCGTTTCCACTCCTCCGCCAGCCGCTCCTCCGTCCGCTTGAAGAACTTGAAGTCGTCCCATTCCGGGTTGGCTCCGTGCTGCTCGTAGTACCGCAGCTCCCGGACGGCGTTCATGAGGCTGCCGATGCCGTATTCCGAGAGGAAGACCGGTTTCCCGTCCTTGCCCAGGCTGCGGATGCCCGCCTCGATGGCCGGGGTGTGCGGGGTGGAGGGATAGACATGCGCGTCGCCCGCGCCCTCGAAATACCCGCCCCATGGGCCGTTCTTCGCGGTCCCCGTGTAGTCGGGGCCCTCCACGCCCCACACATGCTCCCACGCCGCGCCGCCGGGGTTGGACACGGAGCCAATCATGTATTGCCCGTCCCAGCGGCCGCTCTGGAACAGCACCAGCCGGGTGTCGTCCAGCGAACGGAGGAGGCCGAGGCTGGCGGCGGCGTGCTGGACCACGGGGCCGTTGCCCATCTCATTCAGCAGCCCGAACAGGACCACCGACGGGTGGTTGCGGTCGCGCAGGACCATCTCGCGCAGGTTGGCGTCGAAGCGCTCCGCCATCTTGGGGGAGTCCGCGAGCAGCCACGAGGCCAGGTTCTCCTCGTACACTAGGAGGCCGATCTCGTCGCAGAGGTCCAGCTGGTAGGGGTGCGCGATGCCCGCGATGAACCGGACCATGTTGAACCCGCAGGACTTCGCATAGATCAGGTCCTTGCGGAGCAGGTCGGGGGCGGAGTCGGGGGGCAGGACGGCTCCGAAGGGGCAGTGGTTGCCCGTGTGCGAACTCTTCAGGAAGACCCGTTTGCCGTTCAGGCGGAAGAACCCCTTCTCCACGCGGAAATCCCGGAATCCGAACCGGGTGAACTGCTCGTGCGCCTGCGCCTCCTTTCCCGCCGGGACAGCCCGCGTGGTCAGGCGGTACAGGAAGGGGTTGTCCAGCTGCCACAGCCGGTGATGCTCCACCGCGATTTCGGACTCAAGCTGGCTGGTTCCCGGCGGCACCTCCTTGCGGAGGGCCAGGGACGCGACCGGCTGGCTGGCCAGGGCCGGGGAGACGGTGAACTGGAACGCGCAGTCCACGGGGGCGGCGCCGGCGTTGACCACGGTGGTCTGCACGCGCACCCGGCCGGTCTTCCAGTCCGGGCGGACAAAGACGTCGTCCACCCGGACGGCGGGCACCCAGAACACCTCCACCGGCTCCGTGATCCCGCCGCTGTTGTAGGACCCGCCCACGCTGATGCCCGCCGCCGCCTTGTTGCGGTGCGGGGTCTCGGCGAGCACGACGCCGTCAATGGGCTCCGCCGTGGGGTTCAGCACCCGGACCGACAGCCGGTTTGTGTCCGCCCTCACCGCCTCGGTGATGTCCAGGGTGAAGGGGGTCTCACCGCCCTCATGGGTGTCGTTCAGCCAGACCTCCGCGAGGTAGTCCACGGCGTGGAAACGCATCAGGCACCGCCCCCCCTCATACGGGTTTTGCGGCGGCGTGAACTCACGCCAGTACCATGCGACGCCATGGTATCCGGGCAGCGCCTCCTGGAGGATGCCGGGCACGCGCACGGGCTTGGCCTCCGGACGGGCGGCGGTCCACCAGGACTCCGCCCGGCCCGTGTTGCCCGGGTCCGCGGCGACCACCCAGCCGCCCTCCAGGGATAGCAGCGTGGTGGGAACGCCCTGGGCGCCCGCCCCCACAGAGACTCCCGCCACCGTGGCAACCGCAAGAAGAACCCCCGCAACTCCGAGACCGCGCATGGTGTCACCCTCCGATGTCCGGCACGCTTCCGGCCCGGTTCCCCGCGGAAGGACAGGCGTCCCGGGGCCGGACCGAGACTGTCATGGTATACCCGCGTCCCCGCCATGGCAACTTTCGGCGTGCTATGATGGCGCAGGGACGACCCCAGGGAGAGAACGCCATGCTGTCCATTTTCGCCGCCGTGATGGTGGCCGCCAGTTTCGGAGCCGGGGACGAGGGGGACCTGAACGCCGCCTGGGCGGCGCGGGCCTTTTCGGACAACGCGGACCGCCTGTCCCCCGGCCGGGTGGCTGTCCTATACGAGGACAGCGTCGGGGAGACGAAGTTCGGCGTGAACTCGGTGGGGAAGCCGCTGCGGCTGGGGGAGAAGACCTTCGCGCACGGCGTCGGGGTGAACGCCCGCTCCGTGCTGCGGGTTCTGCTCCCCGGTCCGGGACGGATGTTCCGCGCCGGGGTCGGTCTGGACCGCAATGTGGACGGATCCCCCGCCTCGGTGCGTTTCCGTGTGGAGGCGGGCGGACGCGTTCTCTTCGAGACCGACGTCCTCCGGCCGGACAGCGCGCCGGTGCCGGTGGAGGCGCCCCTGGGAGGCGCAACGGCCCTTGATCTGATCGTGGACAACGGGGGCGACACCCGGTCCTTCGATCAGGCCGACTGGGCGGACGCGCGGGTGCTGCTGGAGGACGGGAAGGAGGTCTATCTGGACGACCTCGCCCGGGGCGACGCCCCCGCCGTGGTGTGGCCCTTCTCCTTCGTCTACGGGGGCCGGCCGTCTTCTCAACTGCTTCCCTCCTGGACCCGCCGGGCGGAAGTTGCAGACGTGGAGGGCGGACAGCGGCGCACGGTCACCTTCACCGATCCGGAGACGGGGCTGGAAGTGCGCGCCGTGGCCACGGTTTTTGCGGACACGCCGGGCGTGGACTGGACCGTGTACTTCACCAACACGGGGACGGCCGACACGCCGGTCCTGGAACAGGTGCGCGCGCTGGACGCGGCGTTCCCTCTCGCGCAGGGTTCCCCGGCGATGTTCCACAGTCTGCGCAGCACCTGCGGCGTGGACGACTGGCAGCCGTTCAGCGAGGCTCTGCCCGCGGGCCAGCGGCGGGCCTTCGCGCCCACGGCAGGCCGCTCCTCCCTCGGGGCCTGCCCGTTCTTCGACGTCCAATGGGCGGGCGGCGGCGCAACGGTGGGCATCGGGTGGACCGGCCAGTGGGCCGCCGCCGTGGAGAACCGGGACGGCACGGTCGCCCTCCAGGCCGGGATGCAGACCATGCACCTGTCCCTGAAACCCGGCGAGACCGTCCGGACACCGCGCATCCTGATGATGCAGTGGTCCGGCGACGACGTGGAGCGCGCGCACAATCTCTGGCGCGGCACCATGCTCCGCCACATCACGCCGCGGGTCCGGGGGGAGGTGGTCGTTCCCCCGATCGCCCATCTGACCACGGCGTTCTATGAGATGGACAAGGCGACCGAGGCCGACGCGCTGTCGCATCTGGACGCCTGCAAGGACCTGGGCTTCGAGTGCTACTGGCACGACGCGTACTACGGGCGAGACGACTTCCCCACGGTGGGCAACTATGTCCTTCCCGTGGCGCGCGGATTCAACAGCACGCGGTATCCGAACCAGATGAGGGTCATCGCCGAGGCCGTCCACCGTTCGGGACTCGACTTCCTGATGTGGTTCGAGCCCGAGCGCATCTGTCCGGGCACGCTGATGGCGCTGGAGCACCCTGACTGGGTGGTCCTGCCCGACGGCGGCGGCTGGGGCATGTTCAACCTCGCCGTACCGGAGGCGCGGCGGCACATCACGGACTACGTCAACGGCCTGATTGACGCCTACGGCCTGAAATGGGTCCGCATTGACAACGCCGTGCAGTACACCCCCCTGTGGGCGAAACTCGACGCCGCCGCCGGACCGGACCGGGTCGGCCTGGCGGAAATCCGCTATGTCGAGGGCCTGTACCGGTGGTGGGACGACCTGCGCGCCGCGCACCCGGACCTCGCCGTGGACAATTGCGCCTCCGGCGGCGGACGGATTGACTTGGAACTGTGCGCCCGCGCCCTGCCCCTGTGGCGGACCGACGCCACCATTGCGCCCCTCATGCGCGGGGACTCCCTCCAGGCGGCGCTGCAGAACCAGGTCATGACCGCCGGACTCAGCCGCTATGTCCCGTTCAACGTGAGCGGGCAGATGGGCGCCGATCCCTACAGCTTCCGCAGCGGGTTCAACGGGGGCATCTCGTTCTGCGAGGATGTGCGTCCCGCCGGATATCCCCGCGAAACGCTGCGCGCCGCTATTGCCGAGGGCAAGCGCATCCGGAAGTATTTCTTCGGGAATCAATACGCCCTCACAGACATCACCACCAGCCCCAAGGACTGGTGCGTTCTCCAGTACCACCGGCCCGCCGAGGGGGACGGGATGATCCTGGCTTTCCGGCGGCCCGCCTCCCCCTACACGGGATTCACCTGCGCGCTCCAGGAGATGGACGATGCGGCGGACTACGAGGTGACCGTTTCGCCGGGATATACGCAGGGCCCCGCCACGGTCATGAAGGGGTCTGCGCTGCGCGCGCTCGTGATCCCGACCAGCGCGGCCCCGGAATCCGTGCTCGTCGAATACCGGCGGCTTTCCAAGTAGCCAAAATAATACCCGGGTAATATTGACTTCTGAATATTGCCCGGGTATAATTGTCTCCACCTGGTCCTCTCCCGCCGAACCGATGTCCGGGACGGCACACACGGCCAAGGATAAGGAGTACCCTCATGACGACAGAAAACACCTACACCGCCTTCGCGGGGGACCGGCAAATCGCCGCCGGGGACGTTCGTGCCCTGCTGGCCGGGGCCAAGGCGCACTTGGACTCGGGCGGGGACGCTCTGCTGATCTTCGAGGACCAGACGGGGATTCAGATAGACTTCGATTTCCGGGGAACCCTGGACGACGTGCTGGCGCGGCTGGCGCGCCATCCCCACTTCACCCCCGCCCCCGCGCCGCCGGTCGCGGAACGGACCGGTCCCGGGCGGCCGAACCTCGGGGTGGTCAGCCGCGAGGTGACGCTGCTGCCGCGCCACTGGGAATGGCTGGAGGCGCAGAAGGGGGGGATTTCGGCCACCCTGCGCCGGCTGGTGGACGAGGCCCGCAAACAGGGCGCGGGGGGCGAACGGGCATCCAGGGCCTGGGACGCGGCGGGAAAGTTCATGTGGACCATGGCGGGGAACCTGCCGGAGTTCGAGGAGGCGTCGCGCGCCCTGTACGCGAAGGACCTGCCGCGTCTGGAAGCGTTCGCAAAGGACTGGCCTGGGGATATCCGGACCCATCTGCTGCGGCTCACCGCCGTCGCGGCGGGGCTGGAGGCCCAGGCGTAGGCCCTATCGGTGTGCGGCGTCCGGGCGAAGCACCTCTTTCAGCGCGTCCAGACGGGCCGTCCCCTCCTTCAGCGTGGGGCAAAGCCAGCCGCCCTCGTCGAACTCGTTCCAGGCATAGACCAGCACGGTCTGCGCGCGTGCGGTGTCCGGATGGTCGCGGCACCATTGCAGCGCCTTTCCGACATGCGCCGCCAACTCCTTCGGCGCGGGCGCCCCGTAATACTGCTCGATGTCTCCGCCCTTGACCCAGGGCACGGGCGTCTCCACGCGGGGCCGCATGTCCCACCCTGCCGTGGCGAGGGGCACCGTGTCGCGGCCCGGGGCCGCGAAGGCATCCCACCAGCGCTCCGTGTGGGCGGCGAGGTCCGCATAGGGGGCGGCCTTCGCGCCGGCGCTGGAGGCGTAGGCGCCGAGGGCGTCCAAGCCCAGGGTTTCCGCCTGTTTCGCCAGCGCGTCCGGCGACCAGCCCTGGGCGACGATGTAGGGCGTCTTCAGGCCCGTCTCCAGCGTGGCGGCACGCAGCCGGTCAAAGGCCGCGCGGGCCTCCTCCCATGTCTCAAAGCGGCCCGGGCCGACAAGGTCGTCCACGCTGTACAGATAAACGAGGGGCCGTCCGTCCAGCACGGTCAGGTAGGACTTTTCCCGGAAGAGGGCGAGATAGCGGCGGACTTTTCCCTGCCAGGCGGCCGCGCCGCCGCCGCCTTCCCAACCCCCTTGCAGGTTGAGGCAGAAGCGGACCTTGTCTTTGTGCGCGCTGGACAGGTAGAGCCGGAGCCCGCCGCTCAGGGCGTTGTCCTCGGGGTAGATGACGAAGGCCCAGTAGTCCAGTCCCGCGGCGTGGGCGTATTCGATCTCCCGGTCCATGATTTCCTGCGTGTCGCCCCGCGCCTCGACGGCGTTCTCCCCGGTCACTTTCCCGAAAAAGGGAAGCCGGTAATGCCACCGGGCGGGGGCCAGGGTCTTCTCCACGGTGAGCCCGACATTGGACGCGGGGCCGTGCCAGGCGTCCCATCGGATCGCGCCCACCGTGGGCCGCGCCGCGGGCGGCTGCGCCGCGGCGGGAAAGGATACCGTCCATCCCGCCATGACAAGGGCGCCAAAGACCTTCAGCATTCCCCGCCGTTTCATGGGGAACCCTCCCCGGCGTCCGCCAGCACCCCGCGGAAACCCACGTTGAAGCCCCCCTGCCAGGGCGCGTAGCCGATGCGGCCGCCGGGGAGGTAGCAGGCATCGTAGTTGTCCACATCGGGCTCGTCGCCCGGCGTGACCTGGCGCAGGCCGGCACCGTCGGTCCGCATCTCCCAAATCTGCGACCGGTTGTGCGTTCCGGGCATGGAGAAGAGCAGGCGGGCACTGCGGCGAAGTGTCATGGCGGATTTCCGTCTGGGTTTGGGCGCGTTGTCATTATGGCCGCGGGGCGGCCGCCGCCGCAATACGCGGGCGGACACCCTGAACGCCGGATAAGGCGTCGTGAGAACCGAAGCCGAGGCGGGAACGAGGTTGCTTCAGGCGCTGCGCGCCTTCGCAATGACGTTCATTTCCGCGGTCATTGCGAGGAGGCCGCCCCGGCCGACGCGGCAATCTCTTGTCGGAAAGGCCCAAGCCCTCCGCATCTCATGGGTGAGCGAACACCCATGACGGTGCCGCCGCTGTCAGCGCGAATCCACACGGCGAGCTTTCCCTCGAATACCTCCACGACCGTTTCTTATCCGGCCGGGCCGCGGACGCCGATTGATTTTCGCCCCCGGAAATCACTAGAATTCGCCGGACGGGAGAACGCGCGGCGTTCGTGTTGTTCCGCGCGGGGGCTTCCCGCACCGCTTTGACGCCGCAACCGGCCTTCTTCTCCTTCTCGCCAACTTCAGCCTCCGCGTCTTCTTCGGGAATGACCCCCTGTGCCGTTTCGCCCCGCTGACGGCGCGCACGGCGCGGAGAACAGCCTTTTGGAATCCAGTGCATGACAGAACAGACCCTGCTTTCCGCCGAGATTTCGCGGCGGCGCACCTTTGCGATCATTTCACACCCTGACGCGGGCAAGACGACGCTGACGGAGAAGTTTCTGCTTTACGGCGGCGCGGTGAACATGGCGGGGTCGGTCACCGCGCGCAGGCAGGAGCGGGCCACCACGTCGGACTGGCTGGAGCTGGAGCGGAAGCGGGGGATCTCGGTCAGCTCCACAGTGCTCCAATTCGACTACCGGGGCTTTCGGATCAACCTGCTGGACACGCCGGGCCACCAGGACTTCTCGGATGACACCTACCGCGTGCTGGCCGCGGTGGACGCGGTGATCATGGTCATAGACGCGGGAAAGGGCATCGAGGCGCAGACCCTGAAGCTCTTTGACGTTTGCAGGCGCCGGGGCGTTCCCATTTTCACCTTCATGAACAAGCTGGACCGGCCGGCGCGCGATCCCCTGGAACTGCTGGACGAGCTGGCGAATGTCCTCCAGCTTTCGGCGTATCCAGTCAACTGGCCGCTGGGGTCGGGGGAGCGCTTCAAGGGGGTCTGGGACCGGCGGACCATGCAGGCGCACCTGTTCGAGCGGACGGCCGGCGGGGCCTTTCGCGCGCCCGTGTCCGCGGGCGGGTTGACGGATCCAGAAATCCGCGGACGCCTGGACGAGCAAACGTACCGGCAGGTGTGCGAGGAGGTCGAGCTCCTGGCGGCCGCCGGGGCGGCGTACACTCCCCGCGACCCGGGCGCGGCCAACACGACCCCGGTGTATTTCGGCAGCGCGGTCAACAATTTCGGCATCGAACTCCTGCTAGACGGCTTCCTGGAGCACGCGCCGCCGCCCGCCCCCCGGAACAGCCGGTCGGGGGAGGTCGTCTCCCCGGAGGACCCTTCCTTTTCCGGGTTTGTTTTCAAGATACAGGCGAACATGGTTCCGCAGCACCGGGACCGCATCGCCTTTGTGCGGGTGGTATCCGGCAGGTTCTCCCGAAACATGATCGTGACCCATGCGCGCACGGGGGAGAAGGTGCGCCTCTCCAATGCGAGCCGAATATTCGGCGCGGAGCGCGAAACGGTGGACGAGGCCTATCCGGGCGATGTGGTCGGCATCGTCGGCCGGGACAGTTTCGCCATCGGGGACACCCTCACCGAGGATCCGTCGGTGGTGTTTGACGAAATCCCGGTCTTCGCCCCCGAGTGTTTCTCCTACATCGAAAACCTCCACCCCGCCGAGGCGAAACGGTTTCGCGGCGGTTTCGAGCAGCTGCTGCAGGAGGGGGTCGCCCAGTCCTTTTCCCTTCCGGACCTGACCGGAAGAACCCGGCTGCTCGGCGCGGCGGGACCGCTTCAGTTTGAGGTCATGCAATACCGTCTTGAGAGCGAGTACGGGGCGCGCACGCGCTGCTCCGAGGCCCCGTGGAAACTGGCCGCCTGGCTGCGGCCCGGCGACGCCGGGGAGAAAATGCTCCTCCCTTCGGGCGCACAGCGGGCCCTTGACCGCTCGGACCGCCCGGTGCTCCTGTTCGCGAACGAGTGGACCATGCGGTACTTCCAGGAGAAGAACCCCGACATTGCACTGAGCCGCTATCCGTACGACGGCCCGGTGCCGCTAAAAAGTGCCACCGCTCCCAATTAACCAGCCCCACTCCGTCGAATCAGGAGGGGGCGCCCCTCACCCGGAGAGGCTCCAGCCCTCCCGGAACGTGGGGTGCAGGAGGCGGCTTGCCTCCGGCGCGTTGACGAACTCCATCTTTTCGGGGTCCCACCGGAGTTTCGCGTCGGCGCGGATGGCCGCAATGCCCAGGGTGACAATCTCGGTCAGGGGGCCGCTGTAGTCGAAGTTGGCCGCCGCAGGCTCGCCGCCCCGGCAGGCCAGCACAAACTCACGGTAATGGCCGGGCGAGCGTTTTAGGGTCTGGGGCGGGCGCGTGTAGGCGTCCATGCGCGCCTTCGGGAGCAGTTGCGGGTCGCTGCCGTAGCACCCGCACATGAGCTTGCCCTTGTCGCCGATGAACAGCACGCCGCCGTCCCCGTCGCCCATGGGGCGGCCCGGCTCCAGCTCGTCCGGACGCGGCGGCATGAGCCCGCCGTCATGCCAGGTCAGCACCAGGGGCGGCATGCCCTCCCGCGCGGGAAAGGTCCAGCGGACACTGGCCGCCGCCGTGGTGGTCTCGGGATGCAACCGGCCCTTGGCGTATTCCATGGCGTGGGGGGTCGCCTTGGACGGCAGCCGCACGGAGCTGGCCTCGACCGTTTCCGGACTGCCCAGTTTCAGGGCCCACACCACGGGGTCGAGAATGTGGCAGCCCATGTCGCCCAGGGCGCCGGAGCCGAAATCCCACCAGCCGCGCCAGATGAAGGGCAGATAGGCGGGATGGTAGGGGCGGTATGGCGCCGGGCCGATCCAGCCCTCCCAGTCGAGTCCCGGCGGAACCGGCGGCGTGTCCTCGGGACGGTCAATGCCGTGGGGCCACCAGCCGCCGGGGCGGTTGGTCCAGGCGTGCACCTCGCGGACCTCGCCGATCGCGCCGTCCCAGATCCACTCGCAGACGAGGCGGATGTCCTCCTTCGCGTGGCCCCAGTTGCCCATCTGCGTGGCGACCTTGGCGTCCCGCGCGGCCTGGGTCATGGCGCGCACCTCGGCCACGGAGTGGGCCAGCGGCTTCTCGCAGAAGACATGCTTCCCCTTCCGCATGGCGGCGAGGGCCGCGACGGCGTGCACGTGGTCCGGGACGGTGATCACCACCGCGTCAATGTCCTCGCGCTCGTCCAGCATCTGCCGGAAGTCCGTGTACGCCGCGCAGCCGTCCTCCGGCCGGCCCGTGTGGCCGTAATAGTCGTTCGCCATGCGGCGGCCCGGCTCGCGGCCGGCGATGCCGCGCCCGATGTAGTTTCCCTCCTCGTTCACGTCGCACACCGCCACCACCCGCGCGTCCGGATCCTGCAGAAACACCTCAAGATTGTAGATGCCCTGCCACCCCACCCCAATGAGGGCCACGTTGAGCTTCTCATTCGCCGGGGTCTTGCCCTGCGCCCGCGCGCCGCGGGGCAGGGCGGAGAACGCGGCCAGCGCCGCAGCCCCCCGCAAAAAGGTCCGGCGCGACGGCCTGCCCGCTGACTGCCCCGTGGACGACATCCCGACTCTTCCCGCTCCGTTCACCGCATTGCCCTCCCCGCCGGCCGCCTTGCGGACTCTCCGCGCGCGCCGTCGGTTCCGTGTGTTAAAGAAACCTGTCCGAAACGCCGGGGTCATTAGAGCACCGGGCCGTCCCTGACTTCAACCCCCGGGGCGGACTTTGCAGCCGCCGCGGGCCGTGCGGTAGCATGACCGGGGTTTTGCGCCGTCCGGCGCGGGACCATGGAGCCAAAAACACGGGAGTGGCAGGCATGAACACATCACGTCGGGGGTTTCTGGCGGGGGCGGCGACGGCGGGGCTGGCGGCGGCGGCGTTGTCCGCGCGGGCGCAGGACGCCCCCGCGAAGCGGTGGAAGTGCGGGCTGGGGCTGAACGGGTTCTCTTCGTCCGCGGACACCTTCAAGAAGAACTACCCGATCTGGGAAGTGATGGACTTCGCGGCCAAGGCCGGATTTGACGGCATCGAGCTGGTGGACGGGTGGCCCATGGGCGGGTATCCCGGGCCCGACGAGGCGGGGCGCATCGCGGCCCTGCGCCGGATGTATGAGCAGTACGGCCTGCAGGTGTACAGCATGCAGACCGGCGGCGGGGACGCCCACGCGGCGGACGCCGACCGGCGCAAGGCGTGGCTGGCGCGCTTCCGCGACGACCTGCGGCTCTGCAGGGCCTTGGGCGGAGATTTCCTCGGCGTGTGGCCCGGCGGCGGCCTGGAGGGCAACCGGAACGTGGACCAGGCGATTGACCGGCTCGCCGGGAGCTACCGCGAGGCGGCCAAAATCTGCGCCGACGAGGGCACGTTCTTTTCCTTCGAGGTCGAGCCGCCGTTCATCTTCAACACGCAGGACCACCTCCAGCGGATCCTCGCGGCGGTGGACCACCCCGCCTGCAGGACCAACTACGACCCCAGCCACTTTGACCTCATGTCGGGAAGCAGGGGGAAGCCCGAGGAGATGCTGCGCGCCGTGGGCGTGCAGCACATCGGCCACATTCACCTCACCGACAGCGACGGCACCATCTTCGGCGTCACGTCCAAACACCTCCCCTGCGGCGAGGGCCACTGTGACATCGCCGCCTCCCTCGATGCCCTGTGGGAGGGCGGCTACTCCGGCTGGGTCATGATAGACGGCTGGATGATTGAGGACGTCTACCGCGCCGCCACCAAGGGCAAAGAGGCCATAGACGCCGCCCTTAAGCGCCACGGCGCGGTGTAGTCCCAGGTCCGAACGGGGAGATTTGCCATTTCTCGCCGGGAATGGTATACTTATTCCACTTATAATGAGTGGGATAAGTTATGAATCGGGGTTTGGACAGCCAACAACTGGATGCCGCGTTCCGGATAATGAACGGGCTGCTCGTGCGGTCTGAAGCGCCACCGGTGCATCTTGTGGTGTGCGGCGGGGCCGCCCTTATTGCAGCCGGATTGATTGCCCGCACAACCCGCGATGTGGACATTGTGGCGCTGCTGGAGGACGGCCGTCTGGCAAGCCCATCCCCTCTGCCGCCCCATCTGCTGCTCGCCGCGGAGCAAACCGCCGAGGCGCTTCAGCTGCCAAAGGACTGGATCAACAACGCCCCCAGCCGAAACAAAGGGGGCCTGTTTCAAATGGGCCTGCCGGAAGGACTTCAGGAACGCCTTCTCCCCCGAAATTACGGCGCCTGTCTGACAGCGCACTTCATCGGAAGACTCGACCAGATTCATTTCAAACTGTATGCCGCAGTGGAGCGGGGCGGATATCACACGGCCGATCTGCTGGCGCTGGGCCCGACGGACACGGAACTGGCGCAGGCCGCGCAGTGGGCGCTCGGACAGGATGTTTCCCGGGAGTTTCGCCAACTTCTGCGGCAACTGTTGGAAACCCTTGGAAATGACGGAATCGCTGCGACAATTTAGAGACGGCTTTCTGGACCTCCTGCTGGACTTTCTTTGGCGGGAATGGACCGCCCTCGGGGTTGCCGGACAACCCTCCCGGCCGGTCCGCCATGCGGTGGACCCCGAGGCCCTTTTTCTGTTCACCTGCGCCCTGGGCCTCCATGACCAGCGCCTGTTTGACGAGATGCTGGACTGGATGACGGTAAACGGCCGGTTTCTTAACATCCAGCGTCTAAGGAATCTGATCCGGAGCGGGGAGCCATGCGGCGGCCCGGTGGTTCCCGCAGTGGCCGATTGGATGGCCCGGTGGGAACACTCCCCGCGGTGGAGGCCGCTTGCGGGACCAACACGGCGGGCGGGCGGAAACACGCCCCTCTTCCTCCTGCCCGACGGACGCCCCCTCCCGGTGACCGGGGACAGGGACCCCGTTTTTCTCTCACACGGACTGGAACGAAACGCCGTGGTGCTCCGCAGACTCTCCGGAGCGTTTCACGCGGACGCGCCGTCCTGCCTCCTTCTCAGGTTAAGGGCGCTGTTCGGCGTGGGCGCCCGTGCCGACGCGCTGGCGTATCTGGTGCTTTCCGGCGGCGGCCACCCGAGGGAGATTGCCCGCGAATTGCGCTACTCGCAGAAGGCCGTTCACGACGTGCTGGCGGACTTGGCCTGTTCGGGCGCCATCCACTCAGCGAGGGCCGGCCGTGAACGGACCTACCGCATCAGTGCGGCGGCGCTTCCCCTTCTCGCGGGCGGGGCACCCCCCGCCGGATGGGTCAACTGGCCCGCCTTTCTTTCCATCGTGGGGACGGCGTGGGAAAAGGTGGAGGAACTGCGGAACGCCGGACTCGACCCGGAGATGGAGGCGGCGGAACTCACCCTTGCGTTGCGGCCCGTGATGCGTCGCCTGGTGGGCCTGTCCGGGATGCCGCCTCTCCAGCCTGTGGAGACGCTGGACGGCATTGCGCTGGCGGCCGTGTTGCAGGAGGCGCTTCGCAAGCTTGCCGCCTAGCATGGCCATGACCATCCCATGGGGGCTCCCCGCCCCACACATGCAAAAAAAAGGCACTCACGGTTTCCCGTAAGTGCCTGCGGCGTCTTTGGTAGCGGGGGTAGGATTCGAACCTACGACCTTTGGGTTATGAGCCCAACGAGCTACCAGGCTGCTCCACCCCGCGTCGCTAAGAGTCACTATACCACCCAGCGGGGGGAAAGGTCAAATGAATGCCGCCGCACATCAGGGAAGGGCGCGTTCGCACAGTTCGTGCAACCCTCGCTCCAAGAGCCGGGGGAGAGGGCGGGGCCGGTGCCGGGCGAAGCGGTGCCGGGGTTGCGCCTTTCTTGCGGGCGGGTGGGGTAGAATGGCGCAGTCTTCAACCCTTGGGAGGTTTCGGCCATGTTTCTTGCGATTGCGTCCCTGCTCTGCTGCGCCCCGGCCGGGGCGGTTCTCGACATTCCCCAGACGCCTGTTCAGGACGCCGTGATGGCGTCGGCGGCGGAAAGCGCGTCCCTGCTGGACTGGGCCGACCGCGCTTTCGGGAACCCGTCCGGCGTCGGGTCCGGTCTGGAACTCACGCTGCGCCGTCAGGACCACAGCGTCCTCCACGTCAACCGGTCGTGCATCGAGACGCCCCTGCGGATCGGCGGGCGCGCCTTTGACCACGGGCTGGGCACCCACTCCAACAGCGAGATCGCCGTTCGGCTGCCGGACGGCGCGCAACGGTTCCGCGCCTTTTGCGGCGTGGACAACAACGATGACACGGGCGGCAAGCGTGGGAGCGTGGTGTGCTCCGTCGAGGTGGACGGGAAGGAGTGTTTCCGGAGCGATGTGCTGCGGGGCGGGGACGAGCCCGCCCACGTGGACGTCGAAATCCCCGCGGGGGCGAGCGAACTGGTTCTGAAGGTGGACGGCACGGACGACGGGCCGGCCTGCGACCAGACGGACTGGGCGGACGCCGAAATCCTGTTCGCGGACGGAACCGCGCGGCGGCTGGACGAGGGACAGTCGGACACCCTGCTGGGGGTGAACGGGCCGCCGTTTTCGTTTGTCTATGGCGGGGCGTCCTCGGACAGTCTCCTGTCCGGGTGGCAGCGCGTGTCGGAGCGGAAGGACACGGACGCGGGCCCGGCGTACGCGGCAACCTGGACTGACCCCGCCACGGGGCTCCGCGTGGCGGCGGAGGCCCGCGTGTTCGCCCCCTACGCGGCGGCGGAGTGGCTGCTGACCTTCACCAACACGGGCAGCGCCGACACGCCCATCCTGGAGAGCATCCAGGCCCTGGACGTGGCGCTGCGCTCCGGATACGCGAAGAACCCTCTGCTTCTCCACCGGAACAGCGGCGACTCGTGCGACGACCGGAGTTTCCTCGAAAGCGTCGAGACGGTGGCGGCGGGGAGGGCCTTCCGCATGGCGCCCGTGGGCGGGCGCCCGTCGAACCAGGCCTTCCCCTTCTTCCGTGTGCAGTACGGCGCGGAGCAGGTGGTGGCGGCGGTGGGCTGGTCGGGGCAGTGGGCGGCGTCGGTGGAGCGGTCGGGGGAGGGCCCCGCGCGGCTGCGCGCCGGGATGGAGGAGACCCACTTCACGCTGCACCCCGGCGAGTCGGTGCGCTCGCCGCGCATCCTCCTGATGCCGGGGGGCGCCGACACATGGGCACTGCAGAACCGCTTCCGCCGCCTGATGCTCTTCGAGTATGTCCCGAAGGCGGACGGGCGTCCCGTGGCGCTGCCCGCGGCGCTCCAGTGCTTTGACCGGTATGTGTGGACCCGCGACGACTGGGCCACCGAGGCGGGGCAGCTCGCCGCCGCGCGCTTCGCCAAGTCCGCCGGGTTCGACACGCTCTGGCTCGACGCCGCGTGGTTCGAGGGGGGCTTTCCGAACGGCGTGGGGAACTGGTACTACAAGCCGAAGGCCTTCCCGAACGGCCTCAAGCCCGTCGGTGACCTCTGCGACGAATTGGGCCTGAAATTCGTGGTGTGGTTCGAGCCGGAGCGCGTGGCCAAGGGGTCGGAAATCGCGCGCGAACACCCGGACTATGTCTTCGGCGGGGGAGAGGGCGGCCTGTTCCGCCTGGACCTGCCCGAGGCCCGGGAGTGGCTGACGGAGCTGCTCTCCCGGCGCATCGCGGAGTCGGGCATTGACATCTACCGCAACGACTTCAACATTGACCCGCTGGATTATTGGCGGCGGAACGACGCGCCGGACCGGCGCGGCATCACGGAGATCCGGTATGTGGAGGGCCTGTACCGCATGTGGGACGACCTGCGGGCGCGGCATCCGGGGCTGATGATAGACAACTGCGCCAGCGGCGGCCGCCGCATTGACCTGGAGCTGTGCATGCGCTCCATCCCCTTCTGGCGCAGCGACACGAACTGCTCGCCCAGCCACTGCGACTGGAACCAGGCGCAGACGCTGGGGATGTGCCCCTATGTCCCGTTGAACATGGCCTGCGCCTGGCAGCCCGACGCCTATGAGATGCGCAGCGCGGGCACCGCCGGTATCATCTGCCAGTGGCACTACATGGACGAAAGCTTCCCCCTGGAGGAGGGCCGGAAGGCCCTCGCGGAGGTGATGGAAAACCGCCCCTACTGGTACGGTGACCTCTATCCCGTCGCGGGGTTCTCCCCGGACGAGGGGCACTGGAGCGCCTTCCAGTTCCACCGGCCCGACCTTGATGCGGGGCTCGTGCTGGTCTTCCGCCGCGCCAAGTCGGCCTACACCGGGCTGGCGGCGGGCCTGCGCGGCGTGCGCCCCGACAGATCCTACGAGGTCACGTTCATTGACGGGGACCACGGACGCACGGAAAAAACCATGACGGGCGCGGAGTTGGGCGACGCGGAACTGCGCCTGCCGAAAGCGCGCGGCAGCCTCATCGTGCGGTACCGCGCCGCCGGGTGATCCTCGGGCAAGTCCTGGTCGCCGGACAAGGCACGGTGAGAGCCGAAGCCGAAGCGGGAATGAGATTGCTTCAGTCGCTTCGCTCTTTGCTAATGAAGCAAGTCGGCGAGAACGCCCGCAAAGTAGACGCGCCATCTTGGCGCGTTCTTTGAGCCAACGAAAACCCCAGGAACGCGGCAGGATGCCGCGTCTACGCTTTCGGCCCTCCCGCAGCCCTCACTTCATAGGCAGAATTCCCGCCCCCGGGCGGTCAGGGGCTCGCAATGACATCTGTTTTTGCGGTCATTGCGAGGAGGCCGCCCCGGCCGACGCGGCAATCCCTTGTCGGAATGCCTCCGCAACCACTTGTGACCCGGCGACTCGCGGCGAATCTTTTCTGTGGCGGACGGGGTTGGCAATGCCCTATGATGTCCCTGCGGCGGGACGGGCCGCGAACGCCATGGAGAGGGTCCGATGGCCAACGGAAAGTGGTACACGCGGTGGTGGTTTGTCGCGCCCGTCCTGGTGCTGGTCCTGCTGGCCGGCACCGCGCTTCTGCGCATGGGCGGCATCGAGGTTGTGGAGAACGGGGCGGCGCTGAGGGCCCCCGGGGAGGGGCCCGCGGAGTTCACCATCCTCACGTACAACGTGCAGGCGCGGCCGTGGTTCGACGACGCGCGCCACAAGTTCAAATACATCTCGCCGCTGACCAACCGCTTCGACATCTGCGCCTTCCAGGAGTGCTTCAAACAGCACAGCCTGCTCTGGGCGGCGGCGGAGCACCCGGTCAAGGTCTACCACAGCGCCCTGCGCAACCCCTTCAAGATTGTGGGTTCCGGGCTGGGCATCCTCGGGAAGTTCCCCCTCGTCGCCACGGATGAGATCCGATACGCCGACGCCGGCGAGTTCCAGAACTGGCCCGCCTCCAAAGGCGTGCTCATGGCCCGGTTCAACGTCAACGGCATGATGCTCGACGTCTACACAACCCACATCGCCGCGGGGCGCAAGCCGGCCTCCCGCCGGGCCAAGCCCGCCCAGACGGCGGAGATCGTGGAGTTTGTCCGCCGCGCCTCGCCGCCGGAGAACGCCGTCATTCTGCTGGGCGACTTCAACATGCGGCCCAGCCGCGGCCCCGAGGACAAGGAGGCCAACAAGGACAACCCCAAGGTGTTCGCCTTTGACCGCATGCGGGACGCTCTGGGCCTGCGCGACGCGTCCGACGAGGTCAACGGCCCCACGGGCAGGGAGATAGACCGCATTCTCTTCCGGCCGGGGAAGGGGCACGCGATGACCCCTCTCACTTGGCAGCAGGACGATCCCGCATTTGTCGACCCCGAAGGGAAACCCCTCAGCGACCACGCGCCGGTGTTTGTGAAGTTCAGAATGGAAACGGCGCCCGCTTCCGCGGGTGTGTGACGGTTGCCCCTGGTGTCCATCACGAATCGGAGGTTTACATGCGCTCGTTGTCACGTCGTTCCCTGGCCGCCGGAGCGGTTTCGTTGAGCCTGGTCGCGGTGTTCCTGGCCGGGGGGGCGGCGTTCCGGTCCGCGTGCGCGGCGCCGGAGGGCGGGAACCGGGACCAGGCGGTCCGGACCCACCGCGCGGCGCTGCTGGCGGACCCCCAGCGGCCGGCGTACCACTTCACCGCGCCGGAGGGGAACTGCATGCCCTTCGACCCGAACGGGGCCATCCAGTGGAAGGGGCGCTACCACCTCTGTTACATCTTTCAGGACGAGCGCGGCCACTGCTGGGGCCATGCGTCGAGCGCGGACCTGGTCCACTGGCGTTTCCATCCGCCCGCGCTGTTCCCCGCGCCGGGGGATGTGGACCGGGGCATCTTCAGCGGCAACTGCTTCGTGAACCTGAAGGGCGAGCCGACGATGCTCTACCACGGCGTGGACGCCGGGAACTGCATCGCCACGAGCACGGACAACGATCTGGCGCGGTGGACCAAGCTCCCCTCAAACCCCATCATCCCGAATCCCAAGGAGGGGACGCCGGAGCACGGAAAATACTCCTCCTGGGACCCCCACGGCTGGGTGGAGGGTGACACCTATTACGCCATCTTCGGCGGGACGCCCGGCGCGGGCACGGCCGCCACGCTCTTTAAGGCGAAGGCGCTGGACGACTGGTCCTATGTCGGCCCGTTCCTGGCGAACGACATGCCGGGCATCGCGCCGGACGATGACATCTCCTGCCCGGACTTCTTCGAGATCGGCGGGAAGCACATGCTCCTGTGCATCAGCCACAAGCGCGGCGCGCGGTACTACCTCGGCGAATGGAAAGACGAGCAGTTCCATCCGGATTTCCACGCCTGGCTCAACTGGCCGGGCGGCACCTTCTTCGCCCCGGAGAGCCTGCTGGACGACCGGGGCCGCCGCATTTTCTGGGCGTGGGTGCTGGACTGGCGGCCCGGCATGGAGCCGCCCGCGTCCGGATGGAGCGGCACCATGAGCCTGCCCCGCCACCTCTGGATGGGGGACGACGGGCGCCTGCGCATGGCCCCGGTGGCCGAACTCGAAACGTTGCGCGCGAATCCGCGCCGGCTGGAAAACATCGCCCTGAAGGCGGGGGAGGAGCTCGCGCTGGACGCCGTCCGCGGGGACTGCCTGGAGCTGGCGCTGACCATCCGCCCCGGCGCGGGCGGCTCTGTCGGCGTGAAGGTGCGCCGGTCGCCGGACGGTCAGGAGGAGACCCCGGTCATCTACGACGCGGCGGCGGGCACGCTCCGCGTGGAGCTGGCGAAATCCTCGGCGCGGCCCTATCTCCAGCACTTGGAGTTCATCATGGGCGGGCCGAACGGCCCGGTGACAAAACAGGAGGCCCCGCTGTCCCTTCCGGCGGGCGAGCCCCTCCGGCTGCGCATCTTCCTCGACCGGTCCATCGTGGAGGTCTTTGCGAACGACCTCCAGGCCCTCACCCAGCGCATAGACCCGTCGCGTCCGGATAGCCTCGGCGTGAGCCTCTTTGCCGCCGGCGCCGACGCGCAGGTGGAGGCGGTGGAGGCCTGGGACATGTCCCCCGCGAACCCCTGGTGAAACGGTGTCCGTCTGCTGAAAGCGACCGGTTATCCTTGCAAATCTTCCACGCCGTGGAAGATTTGCATGGATAACCGGTCCTGTTCGGACGCGTTCCTGTTTTGATCCCGAAAAACCGGCCCTGCTATTCCGCCGCCGCAGGGTACCGGTAGAGCGTGACGCTGTAGGGCAGGACGCTCAGGGTGCCGGTGAAGGCCCCGCAGTCCACGGGCCGGACGGTGATGGTGTCGGGGTGGTTCTCGTCGTTGTGGGCGTCGGGGTCGTCGTTCTGGATGGTCCACGCGGCGCCCGCGCCGTCCAGCTTCGCGCCTTTGAGGTCCACCTTAACATCGAGGGGCTTGTCCGTGGTGTTCACCACGGCGAGGGTGAGGGCCTTCCGGTCCCCGGTCCACGCGGCGGCGACGTCCGCATGGTCCATCTTCTCCTCCACGGCCACGGGGACGGTGCCGAAGTGCTGCCGGTAGAGCACGAGAACGTGGCCGGTGCTTTCGAAGAAGAGCCCCGTGCGGGTGGTCTTGATGGCCCCGATCACGTTGACGGTCTGCGCGTAGTTCGCCATGTAATAAAGGTCGCTGTTGCGGAACAGGGCGTGGAGGGCGGCGGCGCAGCCGAGGGCGTCGCGCATGAAGTAGCGCACGCCCAGCTCGCCGTAGACGTTGGGGCCGTACCAGTAGTTCCACTCGTCGAGGGCCAGCCGGATGTCCTTCCCCTTCAGCGCGCCGATGGATTTCCGGTATCCGCGGTGCTTGCCCGCCAGCTCCTCGATCTGCCGCACCGCCTCGTTGACATGGTCCGTCACGTCGTCCTTGCGCTGCCAGTACAGGTGCTCGCTGAGGAGCTCCATGTGGTCCGGGCAGTGGGTGAGCATGGTCTCGCTCCATTTCCCCGCGCTGCCCACACCGACGCATTTCGCCTCCGGCGACACGGCGCGGATGGCCTCCACAAAGGTGTTGTGCTTCTTGACGTACTCCTCCAGGGGCATGTGGCCGAGCTGCCAGTCGCCGTACATCTCGTTGCCCACGGCCCAGAAGGCGACCTTCCAGGGTTCGGTGCGGCCGTTGGCGGCGCGGCGCGCGCCCTCCGGCGTGTCCGCCGCCCCGGTGAGGTACTGCACCTCCGCCGTGGCGGAGGCGGCGTCGCCGAGGCCCGTGTTCAGGGCGATGTACGCCTCCGTGTTGATCAGCTCGCACAGGCGCATGAACTCGTGGATGCCCACGTCGTTGTGCTCGACGCCGGTCCACGCGGGGTTCTTGCGGGGCGGGCGCTTGTCGCGGTCGCCGATGCCGTCGCGCCAGTCGTAGCCGCTCACAAAGTTGCCGCCCGGCCACCGGTAGACCGGGGAGTTAAGCTCCTTCAGCGCGGCCAGGGTGTCCGGACGGAACCCGTCCACGTTGTCCGCCGGCATGAGGGACACCGTGCCGATCCGCACCGCGCCCGCGCCGTGGCAGCGGACGGCCAGCCGCGCGTCGTCGCAGTCCGCTCCGGCGGTCAGGGTGAAGGGGTGCTTCGTGAAGGCGTCCGGCGGGTTCTCCACCGCCGCCACCGCCTCGCCGCCCTCCCACTGGAGGGCCACCTCGACCTTCGTGACGCCGGGGGCGGCCTTCAGGATGATGTACCCCGTGTAGGCCCTGTCCTTCAGGACGCCGAGGCGGGGGTGGTAGATGCCGCGCGGCTCCGCCGACCCGTCCAGCGCGATGACCGGGTCATGCTCCCCGACAAAGGGGCTGTCCGCCGCCATGGCCACCGCCTCCGGCGGGCCGATGATCTGCCAGGGCGAGGCCTTCAGGATTTCATAGGGGACGCCGTCGCCCTCCCACGAGACCTTCTTCCCCTCGTGCATCTCCCAGCCCGGTCCCTTGCCGTCCACGGGGAAGAAGAACTTTCGGTCCTCCAGCATCTCCGCCCAGATGCCGCCGTAGATGCAGCGGCCCAGATGCTCGATGAACTGGCCGTACACATAGGGGGAGACCGGCTCGCCGGTCTTGGAGGCGTCAATGCGGGCCTCGGACGGTGCCGCGCACGCGGGCAGCATGCAGCCTCCGGCCAACAGGACGAGCAGCGGGGCGTTTCTGAGTGCGGTGTGCATGGCGGGTTCTCCTTGTGGTTCGCCGCCCTTCGGCGGCCGGGTCGGTCGCACCAATCAGCATTGCACATCCGTTGGCCCTTTTTCCTCCCTGCCGCGGCTCCTAAGGGAGGACTCATCGCAGAGACGCAGAGAACGCGGAGAGGGAGAGAGGATGGGGGGAGAGTACGCGGGCGCTCCGTGCTTGCCAACGCCGAGTGTCCGGCAGCGCGCGCGAAGCGCGCCTTGGGGTGCGGTAGCTTGCTGCCGCCTTCCAGACCGGGCACCGCGATGGCCCCGTCTTGAACAATGAGTTTTTCATCGCGTGTATGCCCGCGCGCGGGCAAGCCCGCGCGAAGAAAGGCGGCAGCAAGCTACCGCACTCCAAGGCGCTTCGCGCTGTGTCGGCCGGGGCCGGTGCCTGGTTTACGGGGAGTCCTGTGTTCGTCTTTCTCCGCGCTCTCCGCGCCCTCCGCGTCTCTGCGTTGAAAATGCCTTCGAGGAATGCATCCACACCCCGGACACGGGGGGCGGGGTATAATCGCCGAAACGTCAAAATACGGAGGCCGTTTATGGACGCCGCGCGCACTAAGGAACTGATCACCACCTACCGGGACGGGCTGCTGGGGGACACGGTGCCGTTCTGGATTCCCCGGTGCGCGGACCGGGAGCATGGCGGTTTTTTCACGGCCCTGGACCGGGACGGCACGGTGATTGACACGGACAAGGGAATGTGGCAGCAGGGGCGCATCTCGTGGATGCTGGCGACGCTGTACAACACGGTGGAGCGGCGGCCCGAGTGGCTGGAGTTTGCCCGCCAGGGGATCGAGTTCATTCAGCGCCACGGTTTCGACGACGACGGTCAGATGTTTTTCCAGGTGACGCGCGAGGGCGTCCCCCTGCGCAAGCGGCGCTATGTGTACTCGGAGGCCTTCGCCGCCATCGCCCACGCGGCCTACGCGAAGGCGTCCGGCGACGGCGACGCTGCGGCGCGCGCCCTCGACCTGTTCCGCTCCTTCCTGCGCTATGCGAACACACCGGGGCTGCTGCCGCCCAAGGGCGTGCCCGGCTCCCGCCCCGCCAAAGCCATCGGCATCCCCATGATCACCATCGGCGTGGCGCAGGTGCTCCGCGACACCCTCGGCGGGGCGGCCTTCTGCACCGGCGAGATTGACCGCTGCATTGAAGAAATCAGAAGCGACTTCCTCAGCGAGGAGTTCGGCTGCGTCATGGAGACCGTCGGCCCGAACGGCGAGTTCATAGACCATTTCGACGGCCGCACGCTCAACCCGGGCCACGCCATGGAGGCAGCGTGGTTCATCCTGCACGAGGCCCGCGTCCGCGGCGGCGATGCGGACCTCACGGCCCTCGGCTGCCGCATGCTCGACGCCATGTGGGACCGCGGCTGGGACCGGGAGTTCGGCGGCATCCTCTACTTCGTGGACGTCAGGGGGCTCCCCGTGCAGGAGTACTGGCACGACATGAAGTTCTGGTGGCCCCACAACGAGGCCATTATCGCGACCCTGCTGGCCCACCGCCTCACGGGCGATCCCAAATACGCCGAATGGCACCGCCTGGTCCACGACTGGGCGCACCGCCATTTCCCCGACCCCGAGCACGGCGAGTGGTACGGCTACCTCCACCGCGACGGCCGGGTGTCCGTCCGCTTGAAGGGCAACCTGTGGAAGGGGCTCTTCCACCTGCCGCGCATGCAGTGGTACTGTTGGAAACTGCTGGAGTCGGCGACGGCGGATACTTGAGCCCGCCCCCCCGCGGAAAACGCCCGGGCCGGGCACCGCGTTCGTGAAAAATGCTAAACTACCTGCGTTTGCGCGGCGGACAGACCGCTCCGCCGCCTGGAGATCCCCTCATTTTGAAGACAGCAGTACATTTTGGCGCGGGCAACATCGGCCGGGGTTTTCTTGGCCAGTTGTATTTTGAGTCCGGGTACCGGACCGTGTTTGTGGACGTGGTGGAGGAGGTGGTGTCCGCCCTCCAGGCACGGAAAGCCTACCCTGTGGAGATCGTGGAGGAGGAGGTGTCCCGCATCCCCGTGGAGAACGTGGATGCCGTGGACGGGCGCGACCGCGAAGAGGTGGCCGCCGCCGTGCGCGGCGCGGACATTCTTTCGACGGCGGTGGGGGTGAACGCCCTGCCGCACATCGTGCCCGCGCTGGCCGAGGGGCTGCGGCTGCGGCTGGAAGCGGGGGCCGCGCCGGTCAATGTGATCATCTGCGAGAACCTGCTGCACGCGGGGCCGTTCCTGCGGGAGAAGGTGCGCGGGCGTCTGCCGGAGGCGCTCCACGCCGCGCTGGACGCGCAGGTGGGGTTCGTGGAGGCGTCCATCGGCCGCATGGTGCCGGTGATGACGGCGGAAAAGCGCGCCGGGGACCCGTTGCTGGTGTGTGTGGAGGCGTACTGCGAGCTGCCCGTGGACGGTGAGGCCTTCCGCGGGCCCGTGCCCGAGATCGCGCACATGAAGCCCCTGGCGAATTTTGGCGCCTATGTCGAGCGCAAGCTGTACGTGCACAACATGACCCACGCGGCGACGGCCTATCTCGGCCATCTGCGCGGGCATGAGTACATCTGGCAGGCCATCCGCGACGGCGCGGTGCGCGCGCATGTGGAGGCGGCGGCGGAGGAGAGCTGCCAGGCCCTCGCGGCGCGGCAGGGGCTGGATCTGGAGGCCCTGCGGGCACACTACCGGGACCTGGTCCGCCGCTACCACAACCGGGGGCTGGCCGACCAGGTGTCCCGCGTGGCGCGGGATCCGGTGCGCAAGCTCGGCCGCGAGGACCGGCTTGTCGGCGCGGCGCTGCAATGCCTGGAGGCGGGAATCGCCCCCCGGGAAATCGCGTTTGCGGCGGCGGCGGCGGTCCGGTATGATGCCCCGGACGACCCCGGCGCGCTTCGTGTCCGGGAAATCCACCGACGCGGCGGCGTGGCGGCGGTGCTGGGTGAACTCTGCGGATTGCCGCCCGACAGCCCCCTCGCGGGGCTGATTCAGGCGGGCGAAACGGCGCTAACACAGGAATTTGGGGTGGCCCGCTGACCGGCGCGCGCCGGACGGCCCCACCCCCACAACGGCCCGCCGACAGGCGGGCGAGCAGGAGTCCGAGGACGCATGCACGAGATACTTCTTCCCAAGATGGGCAACTCCGTCGAGGACGCGGAGATCGTCAAATGGTTCAAGAGCGAGGGCGACACCGTCCAGGAGGGCGATCCGCTCTTCTCCATCCAGACGGACAAGGCGGAGGTGGAGTGCGAGTGCACGGCGAGCGGCGTGCTCCGGAAAATTCTCGTGCCCGCGGGCGTTGAGGTGCCCGTGCTGACCGTGGTGGCGCTGGTGGGCGCGGCCGACGAGGCGCTGCCCGAGGGTGTCGGCGGCGCGGCCCCCGCGCCGGTGGCGGCATCGGCCCCGGCGGCCCAGACCGCCCCCGCAGTTGCGGCTCCCGCGGCGGCCCCCGCGGCGACGGGAACGGCGGACGGCGGGGCCAAGGCCTCCCCGCGCGCGCGGAAACTGGCGGAGGAGAAGGGGGTGGACCTCGGCGCGGTGGCGGGTTCCGGCCCCGGCGGGCGCGTGCTTTCAGAAGATGTGGCCGCGGCGGCGGCCGCGCTGGGCTCCGTGAGGGCGACCCCCGTGGCGCGGCGCGTGGCGGAGAACGCGGGTGTGGACCTGCGGGGCGTCTCCGGCACGGGCATCGGCGGCAAGATCACGAAGGACGATGTCCTTCAGGCGAAGGCGGCCCCTGCGGCGGCCCCGGCCCCGGCGGCGGGCGCGTTGCGCGCCCCCCTCACGCCGATGCGCCGCATCATCGCCCAGCGCATGTGCGAGAGCAAGTTCGCCGCGCCGCACTACTACGTCACCGTCGAGGTGGACATGCTCGCCGCGAAGCAGTTCCGCGCGGCCAACAAGGCCTTCAAGGCGTCCTTCAACGACCTGGTGCTCTTCGCGGCGGCCAAGGCCCTGCGGGAGTTTCCGCAGGTCAACGCGCGGTGGTGCGGCGACGCCATCGAGCAGGCGCCGGACGTGAACCTGGGCGTGGCCGTGGCGCTTCCGACGGGGCTGATCGTCCCCGTCATCCGGCAGGCGCAGCTCCTGTCGCTGGAGGGCCTGTGCGCCGCCGCGAAGTCGCTGGCCACCAAGGCGCAGACCGGCAAGTTGCTCCCCGACGACTACACGGGCAACACCTTCACCGTGTCCAATCTGGGCGCATTCGGCGTGGACCAGTTCACGGCGATCATCAACCAGCCCGACAGCGCCATCCTCGCCGTCGGTCAGATCAAGGACCGGGTGGTCGTCATAGACGGCGGCATCCACATCCGGCCGATCATGAAACTGACCCTCTCCAGCGACCACCGCGTCATTGACGGCTCGGTGGCGGCCCAGTTCATGGGCCGGCTCAAGGCCCTGCTGGAAGAGGGGGCGTTCTAGCCCCGCCTGGACTTCGGAATGGACCCGGAATGACAACACTTGATTTGGATCCGTCCGCCCTGGAGTTGGTTCGTGCCATCCTGCGCGAGCAGGTGCCGGGCATGGAGGTGCGGGCCTTTGGGTCGCGCGTGACGGGGACGTCCCGGCGCATGTCCGACCTGGATTTGGCGTTCATGACCAGCGAGCCGATGGACCTTTCCCGGCGCGCGCTGCTCCGCGAGTCGTTCACGGAGTCCGCGCTGCCCATCCGGGTGGACGTGGTGGACTGGGCGGCGACGGGCGAGACCTTCCGCCGGATCGTTGAAGAGGCGTATGTGGTGGTTCAGGAAGCCGCGCCCGCGGGGCGCGCAACAGGAGAAAGCGCATGAAGACCTACGATGTGGCGGTGATCGGGGCGGGCCCCGGCGGGTATGTGGCGGCCATCCGGGCGGCGCAGCGCGGCGCGAAGGTGATGGTGGCGGAGCGGAAACACCTGGGCGGCGTGTGCCTCAACGTGGGCTGCATTCCGACCAAGACCCTGATCAACACCGCCAACCTCTACAAGCGCATCCGGCACGCGGAGGAGTTCGGCCTGCATGTGGACGGCGTCACGCTGGACGTGCCGCGCCTCCTCCAGCGCAAGGAGAAGGTCGTCGGCATCAACACCGGCGGGATCGAGGCGCTCTTCAAGGCCAACGGCATTGACACCGTGACCGGCGAGGCGTCGCTGCCCGGCCCCGGCCGCGTGGCGGTGAATGGCGTGGAGTACGGCGCGAAAAACATCATCCTCGCCACGGGTGGACGTCCGGCGGTGCTGCCGGGGCTGGAGTTTGACGGGAAGACGGTGATCGGGAGCACGGAGGCCCTGCGCCTCGCCGAGGTGCCGGGCCGCGTGGCGGTGATCGGCGCCGGGGCGCTCGGCGCGGAGTTCGCCTGCATCTGGAACGCCTTCGGCGCGAAGGTCACAATCATCGAGATGATGCCGACGGTCCTGCCCAAGTGCGACGAGGAGCTTTCCAAGCGCGCGGGGCAGCTCTGGAAGCGCGCCGGCATGGACGTGCGCACGGGAACCAAGGTGGCAAAACTTGAGCGGCTCGCGCAGGGCGCCAAACTGACCCTCGAGGGCGAGGCCCCCGGCGCCATCGAGGTGGACCTCGTGCTCGTCGGCATCGGGCTCCAGTGCAACAGCGAAATCGTGGCCGCGAACCCCGCGCTGGGCATCCAGCTCGGCAAGCGCGGCGGCGTCATCGTGAACGACCGCATGGAGACCGGCGCGCCGGGCGTCTACGCCGTCGGCGACGTCATTGACCGCACCTGGCTGGCCCACGGCGCGTCCGCCGAGGGCATCGTCGCGGCGACCAACGCCACGGGCGGCAGCAAGAAGGTGGACTACCGCGTTCTGCCGTCCTGCAACTTCACCTCCCCCGAGGTGGCGTCCGTCGGCCTCACGGAGAAGGAGGCCGCCGCGAAGGGCTTCCAGGTGAAATGCGGGCGCTTCGCCTTCGCGGGGAACGGCCGCGCGCATGCCCTGGGCGAGACGGACGGCATGGTGAAGATCGTGGGCGACGCCGCCACGGACGAGATTCTGGGCATGCACATCATGGGGCCCGAGGCGGGCGAGCTGATCGCCCTGGGCGCGCTGGCCATGTCCCTGGAGGCCACGGTGGAGGAGATCGTCCACACGATCCACACCCACCCGACGCTGGCCGAGGCCGTGCTGGAGGCCGCGGAGGATTACTACGGCATGGGCATCCACAGCAAGCCCCGGAAGTGAATTTCCGGTTTTCGCCGAAAAAAGAATGTAACAAATCTGTGAACGGTGTGGTAAGATTTTCCCCGGTAGGAGACGCGCTCTGCCGTGACTGTGAACCACTAACCCGGGATGCAAACGGAGGTATCCAACATGAAGAAACTTGCGGCGGTAGGCTGTGCGTTGATGCTGGCGGTGTCGCTCACGGGGTGTGATCCCCGGGGGGGCGCCGAGCTGGAGGGCGCTTGGATCGCCAATCTTGCCGAATTTCTCGATATTGACGAGCAGCTGGCGGGGCTCCCGTTTGTCCCCAACCCCGAAGCCAAGGTCATTTTTGACGACGGGGAGGTGGACGTCCGCATTGACACCGACTTATTCCTCATCGGCTGGTTCATCAAGGGCCAGATTACCGGCACCTACCAGAAAGAGAGGAAGGGGGTCATTGACACTGTCGCCCTCAATCTGGAGACCTTGAAGGTGCGGCTGTTCTGCATCGGAATCCCCGTTTCGCCGATGAACCTCACGACCGTGGCGGCCTACAAAATCATTGAGGACAAGATTTACGTCATTCCCGGATATGACCTGCTGCCGCAGTATCTCAGGGACGGATACGAAAACGGAACGTTCGATGTCCCGTGGCTGGGGAACGAGGACATTAGGCCGCTGGTGTGGACCCGCAAGTAGCGGTCTGAAACTGCTTTTTTGGCGCCGCCCGGTCCGCCGGGCGGCGTTTGCTGTCCTGCGGCGTTTTGCGGGGGCAGCTCTGCATGAAACGGAGGGGGCTTTCCGTATAGGATAGCCGGTGTGCGGACAGGGTCGCGGCATAACCAGAGGATGCTGGAGCGTTTGGAGATCGAACGGATGGAAGACGGGCCTTCGCAGACACCCCCTGCGGGCGGGGAGCGCGGAGCGGAGGCGGGTGCCTGGCTGGGTGTCCTGCTTGCGTGCGGGGTGCTCGGCCTGCGTTGGGCGCTGTCAGGCCGCCTGTCCGGGCACCCGTCCCTGGGGGGGGAAACCCCTTTTCTGGCCGCCGGACTGGGGCTGGTGGTGGGTGCGCGTTTTCTTCCGCGCGCCCGGATGGTTCTTATGGGCGCCGGCCTGGGTCTTCTTCTCTCCTCCTGCCTGTCGGCGGCTTCCCACCTGTCCGGGGCTGCGCCGGATCCCCGGATGGCCGTTCCCATATTCGCCGCGCTTGCGCTGCTGCTCTACGGCGGCCTGGGCGGCCTGCCGGCGGTGGTCTGCGGCCTGCTGTGCGTGCTGTCGCCGGCCCTGAACCTGGCGGGCGGCGACGGTGCGGGGTTTGACGCGGGGGCGTCTCTGGGTTTGCTCCTGCTGGCGGGTGCCGGCGCGCTGGCGGCCCGAAAGCAGCACCAAGCCGCGGCAGGCCTGGCCATGGCGCTCTTCTACGCCGCCTATTGGGGGGGGGTGGCGGAGGGATGGGCCGCCCTTCTCCCGGGCCGGGGCGGCGGGTGGGAATCGGCCACCCTCACAGCGGGCTTCTTTCTTTTCAGTCTCTCCTTTTCCATCCTTTCCGGTCCCGGGGGGGCGGCGGCCAAACTGCCGGGATTGGTCAATCTCTGCGCCTATCTTTTTTCCTGTCTGGCGATGTGGAAAGTGACGGGCGGCTTTTCTCCCGGATGGGCGGCGGGCGGCGCCCTGGCACTGCTGGCGGTTGCCCTGCCTTTCCGGTCTGGCGCCGGCGCCGTGCGGGACGGCGCGGTGGCGGGGGGCTTGCTTGCCCTCGCGTTCCTTCCCCGGGTGGGGGGGGCGGCCGCCCTGGCCGCCGCGTGTCTCGGCCTGGCGGCGGCCGCGATCTGGAAGGCGAACAGCCTTTCCCTGCGCAGGACCGAGTCTCTCCTTCTTCTGCTGGTGCTGGTGGCCGGCATGACCCCCGGCGGAAACGCGATGTTCCGGGACGTTCTGCATCTGGACCTTTCCGGCGAGTGGGCCGCTCTGCTGGCGGTGACCGTGCTGCTGCTGCTGGCGGCCTGGGTGCATGACCGGAACCGGAGGGATTTCGGGGCGTCCCTGCTGGGGGTTCTGTGCGCCGGGGTGGCGGCTTTTCTCTGGATACACATGATGGTGGCGCGCCACGGGGCGGGGGAGGCGCTTCCCCAGGCGCTTGCGGCGGCCGCGGCGCTGTTTCTGGGGGCGGGCTGGCTGCTGGGATCCGTCTCCGTATCCGCCGCCGCCATGCTCCCGGTGCTGGCGGCCCATCTGTGCTTTCATGCCTTTGACCGGTCCGGCGTCCCCCCGGCCGCAGGGGCAACGGGCATGGTGATGGTGACCTTCCTTGCGGCGGCGGCGTGGGAGGATTACCTGCGCCGCCACCGTGCGGCGGCATCCTGGGATCTGCTGCTGCTGTGCGCGCTTCCGTGGTGGGGGGGCTTGGCGCTGGCGGCGCCCGCGGCCGCCCCCCATCTGGGGGCGCCGGGCACCCTGGCCGCCGTCTGCGCTCTCTCCGCGCTTCTTCCGGTCCTTTTCCGGCGCGGCGGACCGGGCATGCGCGCCGCCGCAGGCACCGCAGCCCTGGTGACAGGGCTCTTGTTTGTGGCGGTGTACGGGGCCGCCGGGCTGGAGGCGGGTCCGCAGCGTGTGGACCCCTGGCCGGGGCTTGTGGTCGCCCTTTCCCTCTATGCGGTGGCGGGAACTCTGTGGACGCCGGCGGGACGCCTGATGAAAGGTCTCGCGGCCGCGGTCCTCCTGCTGGGCACCGCGGCCCTGGCCACCGCCTTCTTCCCGTTTCCCCTTGCCGCGGGAGAGCTTGGCGCAGCCTGGTGCATGGCCTTCGGCTTCCTTCTCCTGGGGTGGGCGGCGGGGTCCATCCCGTCCAAAGTGGGGGGCGTGCTCGTCTTTTCGCTCGCCGCCACGCTGACCCTGTGCCAGCTCGTCCCCGTTTTGCGCGGGGGGGAACCCGCCGTGTTCGCCGTGGTGGCGGGCGGCGTGCTGCTCCATCCCGGGCTGCGGCGGACGGCGTTTGCCAACGGGCCGGGAGGGCCGGTTCATGCCGCCCCGGGATGACCGGGAACGGGCGGCGGCGGACATCTGCGCCCGGCTTGAGCGGGCCGGACACCGGGCCCTGCTGGCCGGGGGGTGCGTCCGCGACCGGATACTCGGGCGGGTTCCCCAAGATTACGACATTGCCACCTCCGCGCCGGTCCAGGAAATCTTGAGCCTGTTCGACCGGACCTTTCCGGTGGGACTGGCCTTTGGCGTGGTGCTGGTGGTGGAGAACGGGGTGCCGTATGAAGTGGCCACGTTCCGCAGGGACGGCCGCTACCGGGACGGCCGCCGTCCGGAGTCTGTGAGTCCGGGGGATGAGCGGTCGGACGCCGCGCGCCGCGACTTCACGGTGAACGCCCTGTTTCAGGACCCCGTTTCCGGCGAAATCCTGGATTATGCCGGCGGACTTTCCGACCTGCGGGCGGGGGTCATCCGAACGGTGGGAAATCCAGAACGGCGGTTTGCGGAGGACCGCCTTCGGCTTTTGCGCGCGGTCCGCTTCGCCGCCCAGCTTGGCTTTTCCCTGGAAGGGGAGACGCTGGCGGCGGTGCGCCGGATGGCCCCGCGCATCCGCGACGGAGTGAGCGCGGAGCGGGTGCGCGGGGAGCTGCTGCGCATGCTGACCTCCGGCGCGGCGGGACGGGCGTTCCGTCTGCTGGACGAGACAGGGCTCCTCCGGGAGATTCTTCCCGAGGTTGACGCCCTTAAGGGGGTCGCCCAACCCCCGGAGTTTCATCCGGAGGGGGATGTGTTCATCCACACGGCCCTGATGCTGGACCGGCTTCCGGCAGGCTGTTCCCCCGTGCTGGCGATGGCCGCCCTGCTGCACGATGCCGGCAAGCCGGCGACACAGACCTTCGAGGACCGCATCCGGTTCAACTTCCATGAAAAGGAGGGGGCGCGGACGGCGGGGGCGGTGTGCCGGCGCCTGCGGATGACCGCCGACGAAACCCGGCGGATCGTGTGGCTCGTCGCCCAGCACATGCGCGTGTCGGTGCTCCCCGAAATGCGCGAGGGACGCCGTCGGCTTCTTGTCGCGGAACCGGATTTCCCCCTGCTGCTCGAACTGACGGAGCTGGACTGCGCGGCCAGCCACGGCGACATGTCGCGCGTGGCCTGGATTCGGGACTATATTGCCGGGCTGTCGGAGGGGGTTCAGCCGCCCCCGTGCCCCGTCACGGGGGACGACCTGATCCGGCTGGGCCTGCGCCCGGGCCCGCTCTTCCGCGAGATTCTCGCCGAGCTGCGCGAGGGGTTTCTGGAGGGGCGGCACGCCTCCCGCGAGGAGGCCCTGGCATGGGTGGCGGAGCGTTACGGCGGGGACGCCCTCCGCTGACCCCCAGGCCCGCCCCCGTTTTCCGGGGGCGGCAAATGTTGCACCTCCAAACCACTGATGGTATATTCAGTCCACTGGAAAGGCGGCCAGACCTGATGAACGTGGCGCAAATGATCGAGAAACTGCGGCGGGACGCGGGGTTTTGCGAGCATCTGACGCGGTGGGAGGTGATTCCAGAGACAGCGGGGGATTACCGGGAGTCCCCGCCGGGGGTGCATCCGAAACTGGCGGAGGGGTATGCCCGCCGGGGCGTCACGCGGCTCTACAGCCACCAGCACGAGGCGGTGTCGGCGGTGATGGCGGGGGAGAATGTCTGCGTGGTCACGCCGACGGCCTCGGGCAAGACGCTGTGCTACAACCTGCCCGTGCTGAACCGCCTGATGGAAAACCCCAACGCCCGCGCGCTGTACCTGTTCCCCACCAAGGCGCTGGGGCAGGACCAGGTGCAGGAGCTCACCTCGACGATTGAGGCGCTGGAGGTGAAGATCGGCACGTACACGTTCGACGGGGACACGCCTGCCGGCGCGCGCAAGGCGGTGCGCAACGCGGGCCACATCATCGTGACGAACCCCGACATGCTGCACGCGGGCATCCTGCCGCACCACACCATCTGGATTCGCCTCTTCGAGAACCTCGAGTTTGTCGTCATAGACGAGGTGCACCACTACCGGGGCGTTTTCGGCAGCCACCTCGCCAACGTGGTCCGGCGGCTGAAGCGGATCTGCGCGTTCTACGGGTCCTCGCCGCGGTTCATCTGCTGCAGCGCCACCATCGCCAACCCGAAGGAGATGGCCGAGCGGATCATCGAGGCGCCCGTGCGGCTGGTGGACCGCAACGGCGCGCCGCGCGGGGAGAAGCATTTTCTGTTCTTCAACCCGCCGGTGGTGAACCACGAGCTGGGCATCCGGGCATCCTCGGTGAAGCAGGCGGCGCGCATCGCCGCGGGCCTGCTCTCGCGGGACGTCCAGTCCATTGTCTTCGCCCGCAGCCGCCTGCGCGTGGAGATCCTCACCACCTACCTCAAGGAGGCGGTGCGCCGGATGGGCAAGCCCGACGCGCTGGTGCGCGGCTACCGGGGCGGCTACCTCCCGACGGAGCGCCGCGAGATCGAGCGGGGCCTGCGGGCGGGGGAGGTGATGGCCGTCGTCAGCACGAACGCCCTCGAGCTGGGCATTGACATCGGCGCCCTCGACGCGTGCGTCATGGCGGGCTACGCCGGCAGTGTGGCGAGCACCTGGCAGCAGTCGGGCCGGGCCGGCCGCCGCAGCGCCGTGTCCCTCGTCGTGCTGGTGGCGTCCAGCGCGCCCCTCGACCAGTACATCATCGGCCACCCGGAGTACTTCTTCGAGCAGCCCTGCGAGAACGGCACCCTCGACCCCAACAACCTGGTCATCCTCGCCAGCCACATCAAGTGCGCGGCGTTTGAGCTCCCCTTTGCGGAGGGCGAGGCCTTCGGCGTGGACGCGGTGTCCACGGCGCACCTGCTGGACTATCTGGCGGAGTGCCGGGTGCTGCGCAAGGTGCGCGGCAAATGGCACTGGAGCGCCGAGACCTACCCCGCCTCCGACATCAGCCTGCGCACGGCGGCCCCGGGCAACGTGGTGATTCTGGACGTGACGGACAACGGCCGGGTCATCGGCGAGGTGGACTATTTTGCCGCGCCGGTGGAGGTCTACCAGAACGCGGTATACCTCCACGAGACGCGGCAGTACCTGATTGAGTCCCTCGACCTGGAAAACCGGAAGGCCCACGCGCGGCCCGTGGAGGTGGACTATTACACCGACGCGGAGATGAAGGTGGACCTCAAGGTGCTCGACCGGTTCCGCGAGGAGGAGGCCGGGCCCGCCGCGCGCTGCTCCGGCGAGCTCAGCGTGACCTGGCTGCCCACCATCTACAAGAAGATCAAGTTCGGCACGCACGAGAATGTGGGCTGGGGGGAGATTCACCTGCCCGAGCAGACCATGCACACCACCGGCTACTGGGTGGAGTTCGACGGGGCGGTGCTGGAGACTATGGGGCTCCAGAAGGAGGAGATTGGCGGCGGGCTGAACGGGCTGGCCAACGCCCTGCGGCAGGTGGCCCCGGTCTATGTGTTCTGCGACCTGGGCGACCTTCGGGCGCAGGCCATGCTCCGGGCGCCCGTGTCGGAAAAGCCCACAGTGTTCCTCTACGAGACCTATCCGGGCGGGGTGGGCTTCAGCGACAAGCTGTACACGCACCACCGGCGGCTGTTCGAGGCCGCCGTCTCCCTGCTCTCCGGGTGCTCCTGCCGGGAGGGGTGCCCCAGCTGCGTGGGGCCCGGCGCGGAGACGGGGCCCCAGGGCAAACGGACCGCCCTCGCGCTGGCGGGCATGGTGCTTGCGGCGGGCGCGGCGGCGGGTTCGCAGGCGCGGGAAGGGGAAGGCGCATGACCACGGACAAAGAGGAACTGTTCAGAAAACTCAACCTGACGCGGGCCCGCGACCTGCCCGCGCCGTCCCCCCGCAAGGCGGAGGAGGCCCCGGAGGACAAGCCCGCATCCGCCCCCGGCACGCTGGAGGAGGAGTCGCGGCGGCGGCTTCAGGAGCGGCTGGGGCTCATGCGCGGCGCGGACTGGACCACCCGGCGGGAGGAGGAGTGCCGGCGGCTCGCCGACGGGGAGTATGAGGTGGAGAAGGTGCTCGGCGGCGAGATTATCGGCGACGACCAGTCCGCGTTCTTCCTCCTGCGCCGCGAGTATCCCCCGGAGCATTTTCACGGGGCCTTTTCCCTCGGCGCGGGGCTGGAGAGTCGCGGAGCGCACCTGGCCCTGGCCGCCTGCGACGAAACCCTGTCCGCCTGCGATCCGCGCGAGGCGGTCTTCATGGACACGGAGACCACCGGGCTGGCGGGCGGCGCGGGGACCGTCGCCTTTCTCGTCGGCATGGGCTACCATGTGGACGGCATGTTCCGGGTGGACCAGTGCTTCCTGCGCGACTACGACGACGAGCCCGCCCTGCTGGAGTGGATCGCCGGGCTGCTCTCCCGGTTCAAGACCGTGGTCAGCTTCAACGGGAAGAGCTTTGACCTGCCGCTGCTGCGGACGCGTTTTGTGCAGCACCGGATGCCCTGCCGGTTTGACGCCCTGGCCCATCTGGACCTGGTGCACGCGGCGCGGCGCTTTTGGAAGCGCCGCCTCAGCGACTGCAGCCTGGGAAACCTCGAGCGCGAGGTGCTTGGCGTCCGCCGCCACGGTGACGTGCCCAGCCACCTGATTCCCGAGCGCTGGCTGGAGTATCTGCACACCCGCGACGCGCGCCCGCTGGAGGGGGTTTTCTACCACCACCGCGTGGACATTCTGTCCATGGTCACCCTGCTGGGGGCGCTGTCCAGCCACCTGGACAGGGCCGAGGGGTGTGAATTTGACCACGCGGAGGACCAGTTGTCCCTGATCCGCCTGCATTTCCGGGAAAAGCGTTACGACCAGGTGCTGGCCGCGGGGGCCGAATGGCTCCAACGCGACGCGCCGCCGCCGCTGCGCCGGGAATGCCTGGAGATGCTGTGTCTGGCCGGAAAACGCCGGGGGCGCTGGGAGGAGACCGAGGTCATGCTGGAAAAGTGGCACGGGGAGTTCCCCGCCGATGCGGCCGGGGCGGCGGAGCTGGCCAAGCACCTGGAACACCGCGCGCGCAACCTCTTGCGCGCGGAGCGGGTCTGCCGGGAGACGCTGGACCTGCTGGAGGGGTCGCCGCAGGGGGGCGAGTGCGCGGGGACCGGGGAGCTGCGGGGGCGTCTCGCCCGCATCCAGCGCAAACTGGGCGGGGCCTGGGGCCTGACCGCTGAAGACTGAGCCAAGGTCGCCGCGTCAGCGGAGGAGCCAGGGCAGGATAACGGCCGCCAACACGGCCAGCAGCAGCACCAGTACCAGGATGGACCACGGATTGTACTTGGGCGCGGTGCCGGCCGCGGCCGCCGGGGTGTTTGTTGCGAACACCCGGTCCACGGGCTGCCACTCGCCCACATTGTCCGTCCGGCACTTGGCCCCGGCGGGGAGGGCCGCCTTGGCGACCGCCTTTTCCGCCTCCGCGCGCTCCTCAGTCTCGAAGACCACCTCGCCGTATTCATCGGAGAACTGAAACACGTGGCCCAGCCCGAAAGTGTCCCGGTAGGCGTGGATGCGGTCCGCGAGGGCCTGGCGCGCCGCGGGGTCCTGGGTGGCCCCATAGAGGCGCTCCAGAAACCGGAGCCCCTGGGCCGCCTCCTTGTTCCGCCCCAAAATCTCCGCGAGCAGATGGATGACCGAGGGGTCCTCCGCGCCGCCCTTGGCGTAGGCCGACCGTATCTGGGAGATGGCGAGCGGGAGGTTTTCCAGCGGGGGCGGGGCGTCGAGATAGACTTGCGCCAGTATCCGGTTCGCCGCGTAGTGCTCCGGATGCTGCAGCGCGTGGATGTTCAGCAGGCGCTCCGCGTCGGCGTATTCCCCCTTCCGGACCATGCGCTCCAGGGAGAGCAGCTCCGGCGTCATGGCCGACGTGCCCTCGACCGCGCCGGGCTTGGCCGACGACACGACCATCGTCGCGCCGTACACTTCCTCCCGAGCCTCGCAGGTCGCGGTGGAGCCCGGCGCGACCATCATCGGGTCCACCCTCACCACCATGAAGGCCGTCTGGCCCGCCCGCACCAGGTTGAGCGGCACCTCCCCGGTGCCGATGCGCAGAATGGGCGCCGTGGTCCGCGCGCCGTTCGACGACACAATGGTCAGGTCGTCGCCCGTGTGAAAGACGCCCGACCGCACGGTCACCTGCATCTGGCACTCCTCCGTGGAGGCGGGATACACGTTCTGCACCGTCAGCAGGTTCTGATCGGTGTCCTGGGCCGGGTTGGAAACGGCTTCGCGCAGGCGGGCCTGGGAGATTTCGTCCCGAAGCCTGGCCAGCGTGTCGGCGTCCACCTTGCCCTCCAGACGCCCCGCGCACTCCTCCGCCTCGTCGGGGCGGCCAAGCTGCGCCAGGCACACCGCGCGGTAGTACGTCACATGGCGGCTGTTGGGCCGTTCGCGCTCCAAGCCCTCCAGGATGGACAGGCACGCATCGCGGTTTCCGGCCTGAAGTTTCGCCAGCGCATCCTCATAGAGGGAGGAGGCCTCCTCGTTTGTCATCGCCATGGTCTGTGTCCTTGTTGCCGGGAATGCCCGCGCACCGTTTCATCATACCCGCCGGGGTCCGCCTCCGCCACTTTCCGGGGGCGGTATGTTCCCCGGGTGTGGCCTGTGCTAGACTTCCCGCGTTTGCGGGGACGAAAAACCACCCAAAAGGAATCTATACATGGACGAATTGACCTCTCTCCAGCGGAAACACCTCCGCGGACTGGCCCAGGCCCTGGACGCCGTTGTAATCGTCGGCAAGCAGGGTGTGACCGAGAATCTGGTCCGGGCGGTGGCCGCCGCGCTCGAGGCCCACGAACTGGTTAAGGTCCGGTTCAACGAGTTTAAAGACGAGAAGGCGGCCCTGTCGGAACAAATCCGCGAGGCCACCGGCAGTGTGATTCCCGGGCGCATCGGGCATGTGGTGCTCTTCTTCCGCAGACACCCCGACCCGGAGAAGCGCCGGATCACCCTGCCCGACGCCCCCAAGCCGCCCAAACGCCCCCCGGTCATTTGAACCGCTCCACCTGAGTGCCGTTCTTGGTGAACAGCTTGTCTCCGGAAATGTAGACTGTCTCGTCGAGAGACTGGCCGCCAAACTGCCCTGAGACGTTGAACTTGTCGTAGTCCAACTGCCAGGTGCCCTGCAGGTAATCCACGCCTATCATGGATTTGAGCATGGGATGGTACACGTACAGCACACCATTCGGCATGACCGCCACTTTCAGCTTGTACTGGTCCGCCTGAAGCGCCCATTCCGTTCCGACAATGTTGCTGGCGTTAAGGAGCGGCGGTTCGCGCGGTGTGGTGGCGGCAGCGGGCGCGCCCCCCGGAGCGGCCTGCCCCGCCGCAGGGGCGGTGGCCCCCGCGCCCTGGCGGCTGTTTTTTACCTGCTGCATCACTATGGGCAAGCCCAAGAACGCGGCCAGCGCCGCAGCCACCACAATCAAAAATTTGTTGCTGTCCATGATGCTCCACCCCCGGTTTGCGTACCTTTTCCCTTTTCCGCCTGCAATTGCCGATTTTACTGTAAGAATTATAGCATGGACGGCCCCGTTTGCCAATAATATTCTTTTCGGTGGCCGTCTGGTGTTCTCCGCCTCTCCGGCAAAGCTTGAAGCGAAGGCCGGGTTTTGCGCAGACTGTGCCCTCGAACCGGCCGGTGCGGCGGGCTGAACGCCGCACCCCATTCCGAAAAAAGGAGCTCCGCAAAATGAATCTGTCCTTTCTGCCTGTGACGATGATGGCGTTGTCGCTTGGCCTTTCCGCCGCTGCCGCCCCGGCGCCCCATCATCTGCGCTGTGAATACCGAACCAACCCGCACGGGATCGACACCCTTCAGCCGCGTCTGTCCTGGAACATGGCGGCGGACGGGCGCGGGCAGGCGCAGACGGCCTACCAGGTGCTGGTGGCCTCCTCCGCCGCACTGCTGGCGGAGGACAAGGGCGACCTGTGGGATTCGGGACAGGTGGCCTCAGACGCCTCCATCCAGATTGAATACGCGGGCGCGGCCCCCGCGTCGTTCCAGGACTGTTTCTGGAAGGTCCGCGTGTGGGACAAGGGCGGCGCCCCCTCTTCGTGGAGCGAGCCCGCGCACTGGAGCATGGGCGCGCTGGAGGAAAAGGACTGGGCCGGGGCAAAGTGGGTCGGCCTGCCCGGCGGGGAGCAGATGTCCGCCGAAGAGACGGATTTCCTGAAGGCCACCTGGATCTGGGGGCAGGAGGCGTCCCCGGAGAGCGCCGCCGCCGTCGGCACCCGGTACTTCCGCCTGCCCCTCACCGTGCCGGAGGACCTCCTCAGCGCGGTCTGCGTGTTCTCCGCCGACAACTCGGCGACCTTCTTCGTGAACGGCGAGAAGATGGGGCAGTGCTCCGACTTCCGCGGCGCGGTGGTGGTGGATGTCACCAAGCGCCTCCAGCCCGGCGCCAACACGCTCGCCGTGTCCGTGTCCAACGCGGGCGACGGGCCGAACCCTGCGGGCCTGCTCATTTCCCTGCGGATGGAGACGGCCTCCGGCGGGATTATCGCGCTGTCCGGCGCGGAGGGCTGGAAGTCCTCGACGACCGGCGGCAAGGACTGGGAGAAGCCCGGTTTCGACGACGGCGCGTGGGAGGCGGCGAAGGTCATCGGACAGAACGGCATGGGGCCGTGGAACGAGATCAAGCCGTCGGCCTCCCGCGTGCTGCCCGCGCGCATGCTGCGCCGCGAGTTTGAGGCGAAGCCGGCCCTGCGCCGCGCCGTGGTGGCCTATTCCGGCCTCGGGCTGTCGGAGCTGTACCTCAACGGCGAGAAGGTCGGCGACGAGGTGCTGTCTCCCGGCTGCACGCAGTACAACAAGCGCGTCTTCTACCTGGTCCACGACGTGACCGACCGGATCACCCCGGGGAAGAACGCCCTCGGCGCGTGGCTGGGCAACGGCCGCTACTACGCCCCCCGGCTCACGGAGCCCACGAAGACCGACACCTACGGGTTTCCCAAGCTCCTCCTCGCGCTGCGTTTGGAGTACGCCGACGGCACCGTGGAGACCGTGTGGTCCGACGCGTCGTGGAAACTGACCGACCAGGGGCCGATCCGCGCGAACAACGAGTACGACGGCGAGACCTACGACGCGCGGAGGGAGATGCCCGGCTGGAACGCGCCGGGCTTCGACGACGCCGCGTGGCAGGCCGCGCAGGAGATGGAGGGGCCGACGGGCGTCCTCTCCGCCCAGATGATGGAGCCGATCCGCGTCGTTGAGACGGTCCACCCCATTTCCGTCAGCAGCCCCAAGCCCGGCATGTACATCTATGACATGGGCCAGAACATGGTCGGCTGGGTCCGCATGACCGTCCGCGGCCCGAAGGGGACGACGGTCCGCCAGCGCCACGCCGAGCTGCTCAAGGACGACGGCACGCTGTACCTCGACAACATCCGCGGGGCGAAGGTCACCAACGACTACACCCTGAAGGGGGAGGGCGTGGAGGTTTTCGAGCCCCGCTTCACCTACTTCGGGTTCCGCTACCTCGAGATCACGGGGCATCCCGGCGAGCCGTCGCTGGACGACATTGTCGGCATGGTGGTCCACGACGACGTGGCCCCGGCGGGCACCTTTGCCTGCTCGAACAAACTGGTGAACCAGATCGAGAAGAACATCCGCTGGGGCGTGCGCGGCAACTACCGCAGCATGCCCACCGACTGCCCCCAGCGCGACGAGCGCCAGGGCTGGCTCGGCGACCGCTCCGCGGAGTGCCAGGGCGAGACCTACCTCTACGACATCTCCGCCCTCTACGCCAAGTGGGTCTGCGACATGGAGGACGCCCAGCTCGACACGGGCAGCGTCTCCGACGTGTGCCCCGCCTACTGGCCGCTGTACAACGACAACGTCACCTGGCCCAGCAGCTTCATCATCATCCCCTCCATGCTGCACCGCCAGTACGGCGACACGCGCGTCATGGCGCGCCACTACGAGGGCATGAAGAAGTGGATCACCCACATGTCGCAGTACATCAAGGACGGCATCCTGCCGCGCGACAACTACGGCGACTGGTGCGTGCCCCCGGAGGAGCAGCACCTCATCCACTCCAAGGATCCCGCCCGCAAGACCCCCGGCGACTTCCTCGGCACCGTCTACTTCATCCACGACCTGAACCTCATGGCCGGGTACGCCCGCCAGATGGGGAAGGACGCCGACGCCGCCGAATTTGACGCCCGCGCCAAGGAGATGACGACGGCCTTCAATGACAAATTCCTGGACAGGAAGGAGAAGAAGTACGCCAACGGCACCGAGACCTCCTGCGTCCTGCCGCTGGCCTTCGGCGTCGCGCCGGAGGACATGCGCCAGCCCCTCTTCGACCGCCTGGTCAACAGCATCATGGTCAAGGGCGGCGGCCACCTCTCCACCGGCCTTGTGGGCGGGCAGTGGCTCAACCGGGTGCTGACCGACGGCGGCCGGCCCGACGTGTCCTACACCCTTGCCAGCCAGAAGGACTACCCGAGCTGGGGCTACATGGTCGAGAAGAACGCCACCACCATCTGGGAGCTGTGGAACGGCGACACCGCCGACCCCGCCATGAACTCTGGCAACCACGTCATGCTCGTCGGCGACCTCAATATCTGGTTCTACGAGCACGTCGCGGGCATCCGCCCCGCCGCGCCGGGCTTCAAGAAAATCCTGCTCGACCCGGTCATTCTGGACGGGCTCGACTTCGCCGAGGCCTCCCACCGCAGCCCCTACGGCCAGATATTCAGCCGCTGGGACAAGAAGGACGGCAAACTGACCTGGCGCGTCACCATCCCCGCGAACACCACCGCCGAGCTGCGCGTGCCCGCAGCCGACACCGCCAAGGTCACCGAGTCCGGCGCCCCCGTGAAGCAGGCCGCAGGGCTGAGCTTTGTGAAGACCGACAACGGCAAGGCGGTCTTCGAGGCCGGATCCGGCACCTACGTCTTCGAAATCGCCGGGTAACCCGGCCCCCGCAAAGAACACAGGCCCCGGCCGCCGGAACGATCTGGCAGCCGGGGTTTTTCTTTGTTCAGAGGTGCTTGCGGAAAAGGCAATGAGGATTTACCACGAAGGCACGAAGAGCACCAAGAAGACCGGATGTGGCAGGTGAGTGCCGAGGGAACTGTTGATCCTTCGTCACTTGTCGCCAAGGCTTTTCCCGGCGGTTGCCATGAGGGAGATGCTCGCGCGGTGTCCGGGTCCCCCCTTGAGGGGGGTGGTTCGCGGGAGCGAACCGGGGGATGTTCCGGATTGCGGCGCGTCGGCCGGAGAAAAGAACATCCCCCGTCCGCGAAGACGCTGACACCCCCTGAGGGGGGGACCCAGAGCCGCCGGCCGCCGACCACGGTTGAGAGGGGCCAAGAAGGACGAAATTGAAAAGACACCCTGCCTTCTTTGTGTCCTTTGTGCCTTTGTGGTGAAAAGCATTGTGGTGAAATCCCGGCCCTCTTACGCCAGCACCCCCGCCCCGTCCACGGGCTTGGAGAGGATAACCTCGCCGTCGCGGCCGGTGGCGGTTTTGTATTGGGCGAGGAGGTCGGCGGCGAAGGCTTCTGCGGCGTTGGCGGCGACGAGGTTGATGGTGCATCCGCCGAAGCCGGCGCCGGTCATGCGGGCGCCGAAGCATCCTGGCAGGCCGCGGGCGATTTCGGTCATGGCGTTGAGTTCGGCGTTGGTGACCTCGTAGTCGTCGCGCAGGCTGATGTCCGAGGCGGTCATGAGCTCCCCGAGGCGGGCCATGTCGCCGGCGCGCATGGCGTCGCGGGCGGCGAGGGTGCGGTCGTCCTCGGTGATGACGTGGCGGGCGCGGCGGTAGGCGACATCGCCCATGAGCCCCGCGCAGGCGTCCAGCTCGTCCACCGTGTAGTCGCGCAGGTGGGTGCCGGTGGGGTTGGCGCCCTGCTGGAGGGCGCGGACGGCCTCGCCGCACTCGGCGACGCGCTCGTTGTACTTGGAGCTGGTGAGCCCGCGCGGGCAGGCGGTGTTCGCGATGACGAACACGGCGTCCGGGAAGGCGATGGGGACCAGCTCGTACTCAAAGTTGCGGCAGTCGAGGAAGAGCCCGTGGCCCGCCTTCCCGCAGCGCGAGATGAACTGGTCCATGATGCCGGTGCTGAGGCCGAGGAATAGGTTCTCGACGCGCTGGCCGAGACGGGCGGCGGCGGGGCCCTCCATCGTGAAGCCGCCGAAATGCTCGAACATGCACAGGGCCGCCATCTCCAGGGCGGCGGAGCTGCTCAGGCCGCATCCGATGGGCACATCGCCCTCCACCACGAGGTCCGCGCCCGTGAGGGGCAGCCCCTCCTTCGCCAGCTCCTCCGCCACGCCGACAATGTAGTCCACCCACGGCTCCTCCGCGCTGCGGACGCGGTGGTCGAGGTCGGCGACCGTTTCCCGGTCGAGATTCTCCGCGCGGGCGTGGAGGGCGCGGTCGTCGCGGCGGCGCGCGGCGATAACCGTCTCCCGCTCGATGGCCATGGGCAGCACGAATCCGTGGTTGTAGTCCGTGTGCTCGCCGATGATGTTCACGCGCCCCGGCGCGCGCACCACCACGTCGGGGCTCCCGCCGAACCGATTTTCAAAGGCCTGGACAATGCCCGAACGCGAAATGGTCATCACCGAAACTCCCCGGGCCAAGCCCGCTGTTGTGTGCGCAAAAGGATACCGCAGGAACGACGCCGGAATCACGCCCGGGCACACGGACGAACAAGGACGAACACGGACCGCCACGGACTAAGACCCAGCGTGGCAGCGGCCTTGTCCGTGCCTGTCAGTGTCTGTCCGTGCGGGTCCGTGTTCCGGCCTAACCCCTAAGCCACCCCGCCGCGTCCTTCGCCCAGTAGGTCAGGATCATCTGCGCGCCCGCGCGGCGGATGCCGGTGAGCATCTCCAGGGCGGCGCGTTTCTCCTCGATCCATCCGTTGGCCGCGGCGGCCTTGACCATGGCGTACTCGCCGCTGACGTTGTAGGCGGCGAGGGGGATGTCAAAGGTGTCCGCCGCCGCGCGCAGGATGTCGAGATAGGGCAGTGCGGGCTTTACCATGACGATGTCCGCGCCCTCGTCCAGGTCCAGGGCGATCTCGCGCAGGGCCTCGCGGGCGTTCGCGGGGTCCATCTGGTACGAGCGGCGGTCGCCGAACTGCGGCGGCGACTCGGCGGCGTCGCGGAAGGGCCCGTAGAAGGCGGAGGCGAACTTCGCGCTGTACGCCATGACGGGGAGGTCGGCGAAGCCGTGGGCGTCCAGGGCGTCGCGGATCGCGCCCACGCGGCCGTCCATCATGTCCGACGGGGCCACCATGTCGGCGCCCGCGCGGGCGTGGGCCAGCGCCTCGCGCGCGAGCAGGGCCACCGTCGCGTCGTTGTCCACGTCCGGGACGCCGTCGCGGTTCGGCCGCACCACGCCGCAGTGGCCGTGGTCCGTGTACTCGCAGAGGCACACGTCGGTGATGACGCACAGGTCCGGGCGGGCCGTCTTCACCGCCGCGACGGCGCGGGGGATGATGCCGTCGGGGTCATAGGCCCCGGACCCCTCCGCGTCCTTGTGGTCGGGGATGCCGAAGAGGATCACCGCCGGGACCCCGAGGTCCGCCAGCGCACGCGCCTCCTCGGCCAGCGTGTCCGGGCTGAACTGGCACTGGCCGGGCATGGACGCGATGGGGTTGCGCACCCCCGCGCCGGGGCGCACGAAGAGCGGGGCGATCAGGTTGTCCACGGACAGCCGCGTCTCCCGCGCCATGCGGCGCAGGGTCTCGTTGCGGCGCATGCGCCGGAGCCGGGCGGTCAGATGAAGGTTCATGCGTTTTCCTCCTTTTCATGCAGGCGGCGCCGGGGGAAGGGGAGGCCCGTCACCCCCGGACCGCGTCAAGCATCGCCGTGATGTTCTCCGGCGGCACGTTCGCCATGATGTTGTGCACCTGCTGGAACACGAAGCCGCCGCCGGGGTTCATGGTTTCCACCTGCGCGCGCACATGGGCGGCCACCGCCTCCGGCGTGCCGTTGGGCAGGATGTCGCGCGTGTCGCAGCCGCCGCCCCAGAAGGTGAGGTCGCGCCCGAAGTCGCGCTTGAGCCCCGCCGCGTCCATGCCCCGGCAGGAGACCTGCACGGGGTTGATGGCGTCCAGCCCGGCGTCAATCAGGTCCGGGAGCAGCTCCCGCACCCCGCCGCAGCAGTGCAGCATGATCTTCACGTCGGCGAGCTCCTTCGCCCGCGCCCACATCTGGGCGTGGCGGGGCTTGAAGTACTCGCGGTACATGTCGGGCGACATCTGCGGGCCGTTCTGCATGCCCAGGTCGTCGCCGAACAGCACGATGTCCACATGGGGCCCCACGGCGCCGAGGAAGCGCTCCAGGTTCGCCAGATGCAGCTCCACCGTCTTGTCCAGGAACCGGTTCACGCGGTCGGGCTCCGCCGCCAGCATCAGGAGAAACTGGTCGTTGCGGTAGAGGAACTGGCCCATCTCCAGCAGGTTGCCGCCGAAGAGGCCGATGACGGCGCGGTCCGTGCGCGCGCGCAGGGCCTTTGCCCCGGCGGCCAGGGTCTCCGCGTCCGGCGCGAGGGGCCCGGGCGGCGAGGCAATGGCCGTCCACATGCATTCGGCCATGGCCTCGGGCAGATGGTCCGGGTCGTCGCTGTCGAGGAAGGGCCAGTGGGTCTGCTCGAAATACCACGCGCCGTCGGGCATGGCGGCGATGATCCGCCCGGAGGCCGACCGGATCACCCAGCGGTCCCCGTCGCGCTCCGGCTTGACCCACGCGTTCACGAGGCACGGCGTGCCGTCGGGCAGCACCCACTCCGCCCAGTCCCGGTCGTCCAGGGCGAAGCCCCGGCCCAGCTCGACGGTGTCCACGCCGAAGCGGTCCAGCACGTCGTCGTCCACCACGGCCAGCTGCTGCACGGGGTCGTAGACCCGCACCGGCCGGGGCGGCAGGCCCAGATGGGCGCGCAGCTTCGGGTAGGCCATGGCGGCGATGCCCGAGGAGCGGTGTCCGGAAAGGTCCAGCGGCACCGTGTCCGGCTGCCGGTGGTTCAGCGCCGCCATCACGCGTTCACGCGGGGTCATGTTCTTTCTCCTTTGATAAGTGCGGGCTCAGCGCACAGCGCGCAGGGTGACCACTTCATACGGCGCGAGGCGCACGGGGCCGTCCAGCGGCTCGCCGGGCGTTTCCGACAGGGTGCTCATTTCAACGCGTTTCGGCCGGGGGCGCCCCCAGTCCACCACCGCCTCGCAGGCGGTGTCGGACGAATTAAACAGGCGCAGGATGTCCGCCGCGCCGTCGTCGCCGGGTTTCAGCACCGTCGCGACGACGCAGTCCGGGGTGACGCGCACCCGCGTCTCCGGGGCCTTGGCGCGCTTTGCGGCGGGCACGGCGACCAGCGGCTGGGTGAAGTCCGTGCCGAAGCGCTGGGCGGCGGCGGGGTCGTAACCCGTGTGCGGGCGCAGGGCGTAGCGGAAGGTCGTGGGGCCGTCCTGCGACGCCTTGTAGTTCGTCTCCCAGTAGTTGTTCATGACATAGGCGACGAGGGTGGTGGAGGGCTCCAGCTTCTCGATCCAGCCGGAGACCGTGGGGTCGTTGGTGATTCCGCCCACCTGCACCAGCGGCGTGTCGGCGACGGCCCAGGTGACGCCGAGGGTGTCGTTGGACACGTCCACCCACCGCTGCACGGTGAAGTAGTTCTTGCACGCCCCGGCCATCTGGTCCGTCTCGGGACGGGCCACGGCCAGCGGCAGGTCCATGCGCACCACGCCGTCCGGCACGTTGAACGGGAAGGCCAGATGCACGCCCTCCTTCTCGTAGATGTTCGTCTTGTCCAGCGTGTCCACCAGCTCCGCGTGGTCGAGGCCGGCCACCAGCCGCACCTCGCGCGTGAGGGAGGCGCAGCCCGGCGCGTCGGACGTGACCAGCAGCGACGCCACCAGCGGCCCCTTCTCCTTGACCGTGATGGTCGGCGCGCCGTTCCGCTGCGGGTTGTCCGGCTTGCGGCCCGCGACGTAGAGGTAGTCGTTGAGCCCGGGGTACTTCGACCGGTCCACCAGCTCCGCGCCGTTCCCGGCGGCCTTCAGACTGGACACCGCGCCCGTGGCCGGGTCAATCTCCACTTCCACCAGCCCGTTCTTCAGGCGGTTCCTTTGGATATTGGCTGTGGCAAAGCAACCGTTCTTTCCGGCGTCGAAGGTCCATTGCACCGGGCCGGCGTCGCTTGCGGCGGCCTTGGCGAGCACATACTTCGCGCCGCCCGTGGGGGGCACGTCCGCCGCCAAGAAGGCGAGTTCGCCCGTGGAGAGCACCTGGCAGGACACCGGGGTGCCCTTGGCGTCGCGGACCTCGATGCTCTTCTCCCGCCAGTCGCCCGGCAGGGTGACCAGTCCGGTGCGGGGCCAGGGGGAGGTGTTGAGCACCATCACGGCGTCGTCTTTGCCTTCCCTCGCGCGCAGGGGCGCCGTGGCGCGGTCGAGCAGGTCGCGGGAGCGCCGGTCGGCCTCCAGGGCGAAGGCCTGCTTGACGGCCCACTGCCCCTTCACAAAATCCGCCTCGGGCTCGCTGATGCTGTTGTGGGCGCCCCAGGTGTGCTCGTCGTAGAGGATCACCTCGCGCCACGCCGCCTCGAAGTCCGCCGCCGGGTAGTCCTCCGGCCGCAGCATGCTCCAGAGCGCCTGCGCCTGCACGATCCGCTCGGCGGCGTCGCGGTTCACCGCCGTCTCGCGGGCGGACGACGCCGCGCCGTCCTCCCAGTAGGGCGTGAAGTCGCCGGTGACGCGGGGGAGGTCCTTCCCGTAGCGGGCCTCAAAAGCAGCGAAGGCCTCATGCGGCGTGGCGATGACGATTTTCGGCGAAACATAGCGGGCGTTCCAGTCGCGGATCATGTCGGGCAGCCCGGGGTCGGGCGGGCCGTTGTCGCCGCCGATGTTGTAGCGCACATGCGTCATGTCGTAGGGAAAGCCCGCGTCCTGGAGCTCCGTCAGGTAGGCGAGAATCTTCTCCCCGTCGCGCATGGGTCCGGAGTGGTACCAGGAATAGGCCTTGGCCACCATCCAGCAGAGCACCTCCTCCTTCCCGGAGGGGGAAACCCAGTAGTAGGGCCGGTCGCCCCAGGCCTTCAGGGTGAAGCCGATGCGGTGTCCCGCGTTCGGCCCGATGGAGAGGTACTTCACGCCGCTCTGGGCGAGCGCCGGCACCAGGCCCCAGGTGTAGCCCGGCACGTCGGAGATCATGGCCGTGTCCATGGGCACGCCCGTCTCCCTCGCGAGGCGGCGGGCATAACCCGTCAGTTCGACCAGCTCCTCGGGGCGGCACAGGGCCGTGAGCTGGTTGCCGTAGAGCGCGTCCAGGCCGATGGACCCCTCTTTAACCGCCGCCAGGAAGGCGTCACGTTTCTCCGGGGTCGCGCGTTTCAGGTAGCTGTCCACGGCCCAGAGCCCCTCGGGCAGCCACTTGAACCGCGCGCCGTCGGGGTAGTCCTTCGTCTTCCCGATCAGCTCCAGAGCCAGGTCCATGTGGTCCCACTGCTTCTGCTCGACCTCGCTCTGGAGGTGGGTATAGCCGATGTCCAGATGGGTGTGGTGCATGAGGTACACCGTCCACCGGCGGGCGGGGTTCACCGTGGCCGTCTCCCGCGCCGTCGCGCCGCCCGCGTGGACCTCCACAGTCACGTCGCGCGGCTGGTCCGCCGCGGGCACTGGCACCTCCAGCGTCTGGAGCCCCTTGACCAGCGGATGCCGAGTCGCCGGGCCGCCGTCCACGCTCACCTCGGCCTCGCTGGCGTCGCCAAAATGGCGCACGGGCACGCGCAGCATCTGGAACAGGCTTCCTTCGCGCTCCACCAGCAGCGGCGGGCTGGTGGGGGCCCCAAGCTGCACGAAGGGCATCGTCGCCTTGGCGAGTTTCGCCCCGCGGGGGGCCTCCATCCAGAGGGCGTCATACACGGCCCAGCTGCTCCCCGCCAGGGGGGTGATGGTCACGGTGTTTTCCCCGGCCCGCAGGGTGGACGCGGGAAAGGTCACGGTGATGCGCGTCTCCTTTCCCTTGTCCGAAGCGCCCGACAGGAAAGCGTCCGACCCGGAACCTGGCTCGGTCTTCCGGTCCACCCCCTTGCCGTTCAATTCGACGCGCAGGCGCGGCGGCGCGTAGTAGTGCGTGTCCGCAAGGTCCAGCACCACGGCGCACTCGCCCTCTGCAGGGGCTTTGCGGAGGTTGAAGAACACGGAGAAGGCGTGGGTCTTGCCTCCCGCCCAGTTGTCGCCGGGGCCCGGATGCACATAGGGCCAGTCGGCCCCGGGGCGCGAAATGCCCACGCAGTAGACGCCCTCCGCGGTGAAGTTTCCATAGCCGCCCGGCGCGAGGGCGAACTCTTTCGCGCTGTCGTCGCTTCTTCCGATCTGCCAGAGGACATTCGGTGCGGCCGGGGCGGGCACGGCCGCCAGCAGGAGCGCCAGGATCAGCAGGGCGGCGGGCGCGGAAGCGTGCTTCATGGACGGAGGTCTCCGTGGGGTTCAGTCAGAGTTCCAAACGGAAAGAGAATACCGCATCAGGCCGGGCATTCCCAACCTCGATTCCCGGATAAGACGCTGTGAGAACCGGGGCAGTTCCGGGAACGAGATGGCTTCGCTTCGCTGCTAATGAAGTGGACGTATTCTTTCGCGCCCCAAGCTGCCGGTTGCTCTCTGCCACAGGTGGAAATGGCCGAAAGCGAAAGTCTTGGGCATCCCGGAGGGATGCAAGACATTAGCCGGTGGTTGAGCGTCAGCGATACCACCGGACAGCAGGCCCCCCTCCCATTTTTTCAAGAACCCCGGCAGG
>JAAYBR010000084.1 GCA_012730045.1 Candidatus Hydrogenedentota bacterium
CATCCCCCGGCCGCAAAGAAGCGGCCATCCCCCTCATCGGTGTTTATCGGTGTTCATCGGTGGTTACTTCTCCGCTCCGGCACCGCCCACGCCTGTGGTAGGATGGTCCCGGTTGCACAGTCAGGGAGGACGCCATGGCCACGGGAACAGCAGGTCTCTTTCGTTCGGAGAAGAGCGCCGTCATATTGGTGGGCGCGGCCTCGGGCACCCTCGCCGTCTTCGACATGATGACTGCCAGACATGGCCTGCCCGACTTTCCCATCAGGCCCTTTGCGTTTCAGGCGGCGTTCTTCCTCGGGCCCGTGCTAGCCCACCGCTCCGTGCTTCGCCTGTGCCTTGCGGTGGCGCTCTCTCTTGCAACGGTCTTTCTTCCCCTATTCCTGCCCCTGCTTTTCATCAATGGAAGGGAGGAGTTGCCACTCAGCGTGTGGAGCGGGCTGTGGCAAGTAATAGGCGTTCCCTGGTATGACGATATCCCCATGACGTGGCAGCAACGGGCGGCGATAAACTTCAGCGGCGGCATGGTCTGGCTGAACATCGGATTCTTGCTTGTGCGGTGGCGTCCCGGGACCGGGACGACATTCGGACGGCGCGCCCGCGCCGTCGCGTTGGCCGTTGCCGCCGGAACGGTGGTGGCTCTGGCGCTTTTCCGGATGAGCTGGGCCGCCAAGGTCTCGGGCACCTTCTGCCACCCGCTTTACACCACCCCCGAGCTTGCCCTCTCCCTCGTGACCTACTTCCTCATCTTCCCTCTGACCCCCCTGGTCACCCTCTCGGTCCACGACGCCCTCACCCGCGTCTTGCGGGACGATCCCTCCCCCTCCCCGACGGCGGACGCAAATACCGGGCAACGTCCTCAATAGCGCAAATTCCAAGGCCGACACAAGTGGACATCTTTCCGGACATATTTTGCCTCATATTAACCAATCTTGCATTGCATCCCATTTTATGGCAAGATATTGCGTGATTCAGAAACTGGACATAAAGAGGGACATTCATGCGGACATACGAGCGGACACACCCATGGATATCTTTCCGGTTTGACTTGGGGCGGGCGCACCCGCAGTTGTGGCTCGGCTTGGGGGAGGCCGTGTCCAAGTGCGAGCACATCTCGCGCGTTCCGCTCCGCCCCTCCACGGCGGAGACCCTTCACAGGATTTACCTTGCGAAGGGGGTCGCCGCCACCACGGCCATAGAGGGAAACACCCTCTCGGAGGCCGAAGTGCTCAGGATGGTCGAAGGGGAGCGGCCTGTTGCCCCCTCGAAGCAATACCTGGGACAGGAGGTGGACAACGTCATTGCGGTCTGCAACTCCATCGGCCGGGACGTTGCGGAGGGCACGCTGCCCAGCCTGACCCTGGAGCTGCTCTGCGGCTATAACCGCAAACTGCTGAACGCGCTTCCCGCGGGCGAGGGGGTGGTGCCGGGGGAAATGCGAACCCATTCCGTGGTGGTGGGCAGCGTGTACCGGGGCGCTCCGGCGAACGACTGCGCGTACCTGGTGGACCGCCTTTGCTCGTGGCTGGACGGCCCCGATTTCGAGGCGCCTCCCGGGCTGGAGACGGTGTATGCCGTCATCAAGGCCGTGGTCGCGCACCTGTATCTCGCCTGGATACACCCCTTCGGCGACGGCAATGGCCGCGTGGCGCGGCTGCTTGAGTTCCATATCCTGCTTGCGGCGGGCATCCCCTCGCCGGCGGCACACCTGCTGAGCAACCACTACAACCAAACCCGGAGCGAGTACTACAGGCAGTTGGAGTATGCCAGCAAGTCGGGGGGGGACATCCTTCCTTTTCTGGCGTATGCGGTCCAGGGGTTTGTGGACGGACTGCGGGAGCAGCTTGAGTACATTTGGACGCAGCAATGGGACGTGGTGTGGCGGAACTACGTCCATGAGGCCTTCAAGAACAAGACCGGGGAAAGCCAGGACCGCCAGCGAAAGCTGGTGCTGGATTTGGGCGCCCACGAGGAATGGATTGACGTGGGAAAGGTGGTCGAGCTCACGCCGCGATTGGCCAAGGCCTATGCGAAGAAGACAACGAAGACTGCGCAGCGCGATTTGAACGCCCTGGTTAAGATGAATCTCGTGGAGCGCAAGGGAAAGCGTGTTCGCGCGCGGCGTGAAGTCATCCGTCAGTTTCTGCCGCTGCGGAGCCAGAACAAGCCCCCATCAGGAACGAAGGAAGACTGACCCTTTGCTGGGGGCGAGAAATCTCCGCTCAGTGCGCCGCAGCGCCCCCGCTCCTCATCACTGGGTTCTGGGGCTTTTCAAAATGAACTGTGGCCGTTTGCGGGCGTCCGCGTCCCCCGGCGCGCGCGGCGGCGGTCTTCCTCCTCTTCCCATGACTCCCATGCTTCCCATAACTCCCATCCCTTCTCCCCCGTTGATTTTCTGCGCCGTCTTCTTCATCATGTCCCTGCGCCGGGTCTGCCGGCGTGAGAAGGAGACGGCGCATGTGTCTTAAGAGGTTCGTTTTCGCGGCCGCGGCGCTGGGGCTGCTTCTTCTTGGCGGCATCGCTTCGTCGGCGGAGGGGGACCCCGGCCGCGCCCGCGTGCTGGAGGGGATGCAGCGGGTGATGGGTCCGCTGCCGGGCGCGGACTGCATCGTGCCGCCGGACGTGAAGGTGTTGGAGGAGACGGACTTTCCGGCGTACACGCAGCGGCGGATCACCTTCGCTGTGGAGCTATGGGACCGCCTGCCCGCTTGCCTGCTGATTCCCAAGGGTCTGAAGGGCCGCGCGCCGGCGGTGCTTTGCCTCCACCCCACCTCGTCCCTGGGCAAGGACGTGGTCACGGGGCGGGGCGGGGGCACGAACCGCAACTACGCGCAGGAGCTGGCGGAGTGCGGCTTTGTCACCCTGGCGCCGGACTACCCCGGGTTTGGCGACTACGGGGATGCCCGCCGGGAGCTGTACGCCCGGGGCTACAAAAGCGCCAGCATGAAGGGCATCTGGAACCACATGCGCTGTGTGGACCTGCTCCGGTCGCTGCCCGAGGCGGACCCGGAGAGGATCGGCTGCATCGGGCACTCCCTCGGCGGCCACAACACGCTCTTCCTCGCCGTCTTCGACCCGCGCGTCCGGGTGGCCGTCACGAGCTGCGGCTTCACCTCCTTCGCCGACTACTACGGCGGCGACCTCACCGGCTGGACCCATGACGGCTACATGCCCGCCATCGCGTCGGAGTTCGGCAAGGACCCCGCGCGCATGCCCTTCGACTTCCCGGAGCTGCTGGCCGCCCTCGCCCCGCGCCCGCTGTTCATCAACGCCCCCCTGCGCGATGAAAACTTCGACGTGTCGGGCGTGCGCCGCTGCGTCGCGGCGGCGCAAACCGTCTACACCCGGCTCGGCGCGGCGGACGCCCTCCGCGCCGAGTATCCCGACGATGCGCACGACTTCCCCGACGCCGTCCGCGCGCAAGCCTACGCCTTCCTCGGGGAGCACCTGAACCGGCGCTGACCGGGGGCTGAAACGCGCCGCGGGCGCGTGTGCTATGCTCTCCGGAGGACGGGAGCGCCAGGCCCATGACGGCTGAAAACACAGGCGGAAGACGCGCGCGGCGGACGGCCGCGCTCCGTGCGGGACTCCTCGCGGCGGCGGCGCTTGCCGCCGTTGCGGGGGGCGGCCGCGTGTCCGCCGGCCGGGCGCTCGTGGAGACCGCCTCACTGTCCGCGCTGGGGCAGTCGGCGGCGGTCTACCTGCACACGGTGGACCCCGGCGCGGAGGAGGCGCCGTCCGCGCCGCTGCGCCTGCCGGGGGCCGTGTCCACGGCGCCGCCGCGGCTGCTGCCGGGGGCGGGGGTGTGCCTGGCGGGGAGCGGCCCGGACACCGTGCCGCGGCATCCCGAACCCGGATTTCCCGACACGGCGGGCTCGCTGGTGCGCGTGCCGGGGCTGACGCCTGTGGACCTGCTGGCCTTCCGGTCCGAGGCGGGCTGGCGGGAAGTGCCTGCGGCGGCGCACGAGCTGCCGGGCTACGGCCTGCATCTCGCCGTGGTCGCGGGCGTGTTCGGGGAGACGGGGCGCGGGCGCCTGCGCCTGCACACGGTGACGCCGGCGGGCCTCGCCCCGTACATGGAGGAGGAGTGGGCGCTCCCCGGGCGGCCTGCGGGCGTGGTCTTCACGGCGCCCGACCCCGATGTGACAGGCACCCCGATGCCGCTGGTGGCCGCGTTCTGCGCCCCCGCGGACGGCGGGCCGCCCGTGCTGTCGCTGTGCGTTCCCGGGTCGGCGCAGCCGCAGCGGCACCCGCTGCCGGAAGCCCCCGGCTGGGATTCCGCCTGCGGTTTGGCGCGCGCGCTGGCCGTGTCGCCGGGGGGGGGGCTGGTGGCGGCGGTGGTCTCGGGCGCGGCGCTGGACGATCCGTCCGGCGAGCCGTTCAGCCTGGTCTTCTTCTTCGACACTTTCGCGCGCGCCTGGGCGCCCGCGCCCGTGCGCCTGCGGGGCGAGGCGGGGCCGGACGCCCTGCACTTCCTGCGCGGGGACGCCTGCCGCGCGGGCACGACGGTGCCGGGGACGGATTTCGCGTATCTGGCGCGGATGGACGCCGGCGCCGGGGACGAGGGCTGGACCAAGACCGGCGAGGCGGCCCTCACCGGGGCGGCCGAGGGGTTCCTGTTCGCCTCCGTGCCGGACGGCGGGGACACGGCGGCGGTGGCGCTGGGGCGGCGGCTGGAAATCTGGCCGGAGGGGGTCCGGGGCGCGGGGCCGTCGCGCGTCTTCGCCGCGCCGGTGCGCGCCCTCTCATGGGACGGGGACACGCTGCTCGCGGGGGAGGCGTCCCGGGTATACCGGCTGGACCCCGCCACGGCGGAGGGGCCCTCGGTCACCCTGCAATCGGGGCAGGTGACGGCGATTGTGCCGCTGCCGGACACGGGGGAGCCCGGAGACACCCCCGCCGTATCCCCGGCGGCCGCGCCCCACGCCGTGGAGCTGCGCGGGGCGGCGGCGGGCCGCGAACTGCGCGCGCTGAACATCGCGGCGCCCCCGGGGGCCGCGTGGACGGTGGACTACAACGCGGCGGCGATGCCCTGGCTCGTGCTGCATCCCCGCGCGGGCACGGGGCCGGGCACCGTCTACCTGGGGGCGGACCCCGCACGGCTGCCCGCCGGGGCGGCCACGGAGGGCCTCCTCCGGACGCGGGTTGCCGGGGCGGGCGCGGCGGACACGCTGGTGCGCGTGCGGGCGGCGGAGACCCGGGTGGCGCGCATGCTCTGGGTGTGCCCCGGCGGCGGCGCGGCGGACGGCTGGCCCGCCCTGCGGGCGCGGCTCTCCGGCCCCCCCGCGCACCTCTCGCACACGTCCGCGTCCGCGCCGCTTTCGGGCGGCCTCGGGGCATGGCGCGTGGTGGCGGCGAACGCGCGCGCCCTGGCCTCCGGCTACTTCGCGCGGCAGCAGCTCCAGGAGCATGTGTCGGGCGGCGGCGGGCTGCTGGTCATCGGGGGCGAGGCGGACACGGCGCGCGCGCTGGCGCTGTGGCTGGCCCCTTTCGGCATCGCCGTGGGCGCCGAATCCGCCGCCGCCGCGGAGGGCCCGGCCGCCGGCACGCGCGGCGGCCCGCTGCGGTTCTGGCCGGACCTCCCCGCGGGCGGCGCGGTCGGGTTCTCCATGCTCGAACCGGGACCGCGCCCCCCCGGCCGCCCCCTGGCGGACTTCCACCAGATGCGCGGGGCCGAAGGCGGCCCGGCCGTGTTCATGGCGCGCGCCTTCGGCCACGGGCGCGTGGCGGCCCTGTCCTCCCCCGCGCTGCTCGACGCCGCCGAGCGGGGCGACGCGGCGGCCGCGCGCTTTGTGGAGCAGCTGGCGGTGTGGCTGGCGCGCGGGGCCGCGGAGACTGCGGACATGGACGGCGACGGGCTGGCGGACGACTTGGAGGACGTGAACGGGAACGGCGCGCGCGACCCCGGCGAGACCGACTGGCTGCGCGACGACGCCGACGGCGACGGCGTCCCCGACGGCATGGAGGACTGGAACCGCAACGGGGTGGTGGACCCCGGCGAGACGGACCCGCGCAATTCCGACTCCGACGGCGACGGCGTGGGAGACGGGGCGGACCCCGACCCCGCGCCGGTCTACGGCACCCCCTACATCGCCGCGGTGGAGCCCCCCTCCGGCCCGGCCGAGGGCGGGAACATCGTCGCCGTGACGGGTCGCGGGCTGCCCCGCGACGCCGTGCTGTGGTTTGGCGCGCGGCGCGCCGAGTGGAGCCCCGTGCCCGGCGGCGAGGGCGCCCTCGCGCGGGTGCCCGAGAGCGCCGCCGAGGACGGGTCCGTGGACCTCCGGGTCGAGGTGCCCGGCACGGACCTGCGCGGCGTGCTGCCCGGCGGCTACCGCTACACGGAGCGCAGCGCCGTGTCCGGGCGGCTTGCGCCCGAAGCCTTCCCGGAAGACACGCCCGACGGCGCCCGCGAGGGGCGTCTGCGGGTGATGCTCTCCTTCGACGGCCGCGCGCGGGTCAAGGCCGTGCTGGTCGCGCTGCCCGCGCCCGGGGTGCCCGGCTTCACCTGGCTGCCCGGCGGCGCCGGGGACGGCGTCCGCGCCGAGGTGAACGACGAGGGCGCCCTGGTGCTGCTGGCGGCCTTCCCGACGGCCCGCCCCCTCACCCGCGAGGAGACCGCCTTCGCCACCGTCACCTGGCGGCTGGCCCCCGGCGCGAAGGTGTCCGCGGTGGCCCTGCCCGCCTGGGGCGGCGCGGCCACGGCCGACCACGGCGGCCGCCTCGAAGTGCGCGGCGCGGCCGCCCTGCGGGTGACCCCGTAGCGGGGGGAATCCGGGTTGCCGCCCCAGTTTGCGTTCCGCGCCGGAGGTATGCTAAACCCCTCTCCAAGCCCGAGCCAAGGAGTCCCCACATGAACCCCGCGTCCCTTCCCCGGTTCCTTTCCGTCCTTCTCATTCTTGTCCTGGCGGCGGCCGCCGGGCATGCCGGCGCGCCGGTGCGCACGGCGCTGGACGACTATGTGGAGAAGCCGGACGCCTCGTACGGGTGGTCGCTGCACAGCACGGAACCGGTCTACGGGCTGGACGGGTCGGGGCCGCAGATCGGCACGCTGTATGTCCTGAACATGACGTCGCAGACGTGGCGGACCACGGCGGACTTCGCCTCAACGAGCCCGAACAAGGAGCTGTGGCGGCATTTCCTGCACATTGTGGTGCCGTACAACGCGGACCCCAGCACCTGCCTGCTGATCGTCGAGGGCGGCAGCAACAGCAGCACGCCGAATGACGTGAGCGAGTACGGGTTCCTGTCCGCCATCGTGGGGTGCAGCATCGCCTACCTTCAGTTCGTCCCGAACGAGCCGGTGCGCTTTGCCGGGGAGTCCTCCAACCGCACGGAGGACGCGATCATCTCGTACACCATGGACAAGTACCTGGACCTGTACACGGGCACGGGGCCGCACCCGGACCCGGAATGGCCGCTGTTGCTGCCGATGACGAAGGCGGCCGTGAAGGCCATGGACGCCGTGCAGGAGTTCACCGCGCAGAACACCACCCTGGAGGTGGACCGGTTCGTGGTGGCCGGGGCGTCCAAGCGCGGCTGGACCACCTGGCTGACGGCGGCGGCCGACCCCCAGCGGCGGGTCGTGGGCATTGTGCCCATGGTGATAGACGTGCTGAACATGAACAAGCAGATGACCCACCACAAGAACGCCTACAGCGGCTATCCGCTGAACGACGCGGCCCACTACATCCAGGGCGGCTACTCCACGGCGGTGCGCGACTACACGAACATGAACGTCTTCGACCGGCTTGACACGGACGCCGGCCGCGACCTGGCCCGGATTGTGGACCCCTTCACCTACCGCGACCGCCTGACCATGCCCAAACTGATCATCAACAGCACGGGCGACCAGTTCTTCCTCCCCGACGCCGTCAAGTTCTACTTCGACTACCTGCCCGGGGTCAACCGGATTGTCTACATGCCCAACACCGACCACGGCCTCGGCTTCGACTCCTCCAACCTCGACGCGCTCGGCCCCCTGATCGCGTTTGTCAGCGTGCTCCGACCCGGCAGTGAGGGGAGCATCCCCGACTTCTCGTGGTCCTTCGAGGACGACGGCTCCATCCGCGTGGAGGCGCGCACCCTGCCCGGACAGGTCAAGGTGTGGCAGGCCCACAACCCGGACCAGCGCGATTTCCGCCTGCAGACCTTCGGGCCGCAGTGGACCTCCACCGTCCTCACGGACCCCGAGGGCGACGGCGTGTACATCGCCCCGCCGGAAACCCCCGCCACCGGGTGGCGGGGCTTCTTCATCGAGCTGGACTACGACGGCATCAAACTGTGCTCCGGCCTGCGCGTGGTCCCCGACACCTACCCCCGCGGCCAGGAGCCGCCGGACGTGAAGGCCCCCTCCTTCGTGAACCTGGCCGCCGCGCCCGCATTTGCCCAGGCCGGACAGGAGGTCACGCTCTCTTTCTCCGCCTCGGAGCCCCTGGCGGACCTCCCGGTCGTCACGGTCAACGGGCGGCCCGCCGCCTTCCTGTCCCAGGACGGCCAGGCCTACGCCTTCACCTTCACGGTCGCTCCGGAGGACCCCGAGGGGCTGGCGGAAATCGTCATCGAGGGGACCGACCTGTCGGAGAACTCCGGGGGCACCGCCTTCGACGGGCCCCCGACGGTAATCAGCAGCGACCCCTACGACATCCTCGGCGGCATCCTCATCAACAACAACCGGTCGGCGACCAACAACCGCGCGGTTGCCCTTGCCCTGTGGGCGTCGGCCACCGGCGGCCCCGGCGTGTCGCGCATGCGGTTCAGCAACGACGGCGCGGTCTGGTCCGCCTGGGAGCGCCTGGCGGACTCCCGGGCATACACCCTGCCGGAGGGGCCCGACGGCCACCGCACCGTCCGCGTGCAGTACCTCGACCGGGCCAACGCGCGGTCGCCGGTGTTCAAGGACTATATCCGCCTCGACACGACGCCCCCCTCGGGGACGATCGTGATCAACGGCAACGGCTTCGCCACCCGCTCGCCCGAGGTCACGCTCGGGCTTGCCTGGCAGGACGGGGCCGGCGCGGGCGTGACGCGCATGCGCTTCAGCAACAACGGGTCCACCTGGAGCCCCTGGGAACCCCCGGCGGCGGTCAGGGCCTGGACCCTCGGCGGCACCGCGCCGGGCTACTACACCGTCCGCGTCCAGTACCGCGACGGCGCCGACAACGTCTCGGAGCGCTTCAGCGACTACATCCGCCTCGACCCGTGACAGGGGCCGGTCGGACGGGTCTGACCAGTCGGACAGGTCGGACGGGTCTGACCAGTCGGACGGGACGTTCCCGGGCGCGCGGACCCCTGGGATCGCCGGGCTTCCCCCCGGCCCCTTCCCGGATGCGCGTCGTGCGGGAACCTTGGAATTGCAGGGCAAAAAGGAGTGACGCCATGCGCGCTTTTCTGATTTCGGCCTTTGTTGTGTGCCTTTCCCTTTCGGCCGCGGCCGCGGTTGACCGGCCCGCCGATCCCGTGGTGCTCACGGGCGCGGACGTTCCCTCCCTCCTGGGCATCGCGCCCGGCAGTCTGGTCGCCTTCGCGTTTGACGGGGCGTGGACGCAGATTCCCGTGCAGGTGGACGAGCGGGCGGTCATCAACTTCACGCAGGTGTACAACGGCAGCACCACCTACGGCAGCTTTTCCCGCCTGGACTACACGGACGCGGGCACCTTCACGGGGCCGGACCCGGACACAACGCTGGACGCGGACGATGAGATCGTGTTCATGGTGAAGGACGCCGGGGAGGCCTGCCCCGCGTATGCGGCGGCGCCTGCGGGCGTCGCGGGGGACACGGCGGTTCAGGTCACCCTTACGGATCCGGTGGACGGCGCGGCGGGGGTTGTCTACCTGTTCGCCTCGGACGGCGGGCTGGACCCCGGCGCGGGGAAGAGCTACGTGGACTACGCGTTCAGCCTGAACGCGGGCGAGTACAAGGCCAACTACAAGATCAGCGCTGGCCCCAACCCGGAGGACAGCCTCATCACCACGGACTTCTACGAGCGGCATTTCTCGGACCGGTGGAAGCTGGACGGGCTGCGCGTGTTCGCCGGGGACGCGACGGGTGTGGACATCCTGGACCGGCACAAGAACCTCTTCGCCCCGGGCATCTGCGAACGCAGCGAGGACACCTTCTCCGCCGCCGAGGGCGCCTTCATCATCAACAAGAGCGGCCCGGTGCGCGCGCTGCGCGGCTATGTGGGCGCCAACAGCGGCCCGCGCACCCAGCGGACGCACGCCTTCTACGAGCGGCGCGAGGACGTCATCACCCATCTGCGCGTCCACTCGATCCCGGCGATCATGGACCTCCTCGACTACAGCCCCGAGGCCTCCGGCATGGAGTACCTCAACAACAACATGGACGCGCCTGTCGTCATGGACGGCGTGGTGGACACGGTTCCCGAGGGGCAGATCGCCTGGGAGCTGGCGCGGGGCCCGCAGGGCACGCTCCTCATGCTGCACACCCTGATCACCGACATCGTCGGGATGACGGTCTCGTCCTACTATCTGGACGAGGCCAACGCGGGCACGACCCAGTGCACCGGCGACGCCCACGCCTACGGCCAGAGCGGGCATTTCGTCATCGGCGTGCCGGGAAGCGGGCTGCCGTCCATCCCCAACACGGACCCGAAAACCAGCCCGTTCAAGCTGTTCGGTCTGGGGCGGACCATTTACTACATGCCCCCCGGCATGACGGACGCGGAGGGGCTGCGACTGCTGGTAAACCAGGCAGAGCCCCTGCAGGTTGCCGCGCAGCCCCGCGCGTTTGACACCAGCGCCACCGTGCCCGACCTGTCCGGCATGACGCTGGCGGAGGCCGAGGGTGCCCTGGCCGTGGCTGGGCTCGCCGTCGGCGCCGTCACCGAGGCCTTCAGCGCGACCGCCGCGCCGGGCACAGTGCTTGGCCAGTCCCCGGCGGCGGGGGCCTCCGCGGCCCCCGGGTCCGCCGTGGACCTCACAGTGGCCTACGGCATCACGGGCGGCATCCTCATCAACAACAACCGGTCGGCGACCAACAGCCGCGAAGTCACGCTGTCCCTGTGGGGATCCGCCACCGGCGGCCCCGGCCTGTCGCGGATGCGCTTCAGCAACGACGGGGCCACCTGGTCCCCCTGGGAGCGCCTCGTGGACATCCGGGCGTACACGCTGCCCGAGGGGCCCGACGGCCACCGTACCGTCCGCGTGCAGTACCTCGACCGGGACAACGCGCGGTCGCCGGTGTTCAGGGACTACATCCGCCTCGACACAGCGCCCCCCTCGGGGACCATTGTCATCAACAACGGCCAGTCCGCCACCCGCTCCCCCGAGGTCACCCTTGGTCTGGCCTGGCAGGACGGGGCCGGCGCGGGCGTGACGCGCATGCGCTTCAGCAACAACGGGTCCACCTGGAGCCGCTGGGAGCCCCCTGCGGCGGTCAAGGCCTGGACCCTCGGCGGCACCGCGCCGGGCCACTACACCGTCCGCGTCCAGTACCGCGACGGCGCCGACAACGTCTCGGAGCGCTTCAGCGACTACATCCGCCTCGACCCCTGACAGGGGACCGGTCGGACCGGTCTGACCAGTCAGACGGGTCGGATGGGTTGGACCAGTCAGCCGGGATGTTCCCCGGGCGCGCGGCCCCCTGGGATCGCCGGGCTTCCCCCCGGCCTCTTCCCGGATGCGCGGCGTGCGGGCGCGTTGATCTTGGAACAGCGGGGTGTCCTCCGGCATAATCTCTTGACGGCGGGTGTTCCGCCGGGGTGTCCCGGAAGCCTCCGGGACGGAAAGGCGTGACGGGTGTTCCCTCCCCTGGAAAAATGCCGCGGCGGCGCGGCGTTCCTTGCGGCGCTGTGCGCGGCGGGGGCGGCGTGTCTGGCGGGGTGCGGCAGCGGCGGCCCGGAGACCATTGACCGCGTGGAGCGGGTGCCCGCGGAGGAGCGGATTGCGCCGCCGGTCCTGAAGACTGCGGAGCGGATGGGCCTTGCAGCGCCGGCATCCGGGGGGGCGGCCGCGCCGGCGGGGGCCGGGACGCCGGCGGATCAGATTGCCGCAGGCATGGGGGGCGCGGAAGACCGGGGTTTCACTTGGGAACTGCCGGAGGGGTGGTCGCAGGGGCCGGACAGCCCGATGCGTCTGGCGACCTTCCTTATCGAGAGCGATCCCCTGGCGGAGTGCGTTTTGTCCACCCTTCATGGCGACGCCGGCGGGGTGGAGGCGAACTTGGACCGGTGGCGGTCCCAGATGGGCCAGCCGCCGCTGACAGCGGAGGAGATCGCGGCGCTGCCGCGCTGGCCGGTGCTGGGGGCGGACGCGGCGGTGGTGGAGGCGGCGGGGCCGTACACCTCCATGGGCGGGGGAACGATTGACGACGCCCTGCTGCTGGGGGTGGTCTGCCCGATGGAGGGTCGCACCTTCTTCGTGAAGATGACAGGAACCCGCGCGGCGCTGGAGGCGGAGCGGGAGCGGTTCAAGGCGTTCTGCCTGTCCCTGCGGCCCACCGGGGGGCTGGCCCCATGACCCTGCTGAAAAAGGGATTCCGGTTCCTCGCGTCGTATGAGCTGTCCATCGTGCTGCTGGCGCTGCTGCTCGTGGTGGTGTTTCTGGGCACGGTGGAGCAGGCCCGCATCGGGCTCTACGCCGCGCAGGAAAACTACTTCTACTCCCTGGTCGCGTGGTTCCCCCAGGGCGCGCCCGTGGCCGCGCCGCTGCCGGGGGGCTATCTGCTCTCCGTGCTGCTCTGCGTCAACCTCCTGTGCGGCGGCGTGCTCGCCGCGCCGAAAAGGTGGCGGCGTCCGGGGCTGCTCATCGGCCACGCGGGCGTGCTGATGCTCATGGGCGCGGGCTTCGTGTCCTTCCACCTGGCCGACGAGGGGCACGTGACGCTGTTCGAGGGGCAGTCGTCGGACCGCATGGTGTCGTACCACGAGTGGCAGTTGCAGGTGACGGAGCTGGGGCCGGAGGGGCGGCGCTTCATCCTCCCCCAGGACCGCGTCGAGGAGACGCCGCCCTACCAGTGGAAGGATTTCACGCACCCGGACCTGCCGTTCACCCTGCGGACCGGGCTTTTCCTGCCCAATGCGCGGCCCGTGATGGACGCCGATGCCCCGGCGGACGGGGTGGCGCTGGCGCCGGAGCGCGAGGCGGCGAGCCGGGAAAGCAACCTGCCGGGGATCACCCTGCGGCTGGAGGGGCCCGGCGCGTCGGTGGTGGACGGGATTGTGTGGGCGGGCGAGCAGGCCCCGTGGGTGGCGGAGGTGGGGGGGAGGAAGTACATGTTCCAACTGGCGCGGCGGTCGTGGCCCCTGCCGTTCGTCCTGCGACTGGAAAAATTCACGCATGAGCGGCACCCGGGCACGAGCATTCCGGCGACCTTCTCCAGCGCCCTGACGGTGCGCGAGGCGGGCGCGGAGCGCCAGGTGGACATCCGCATGAACGCGCCGTTCCGACACCGCCCCCACACCTTCTTTCAGGCGTCGTGGGGGCCGCAGGACGCGCGGGAGGGCGAGCCCCTCTACTCCGTGCTGGCCGTCACGCGGAACCCGGCGTCCGACTGGCCCATGCACGCCTCGCTGGTGATTTCGGCGGGGCTGCTGCTGCATTTCGTGCAGGCGCTGCTGGCCCACCTGCGCGCCGAGGCGAAACGGAGGGCGGCGCCATGAAAACCCGCGCGCGCGCCCTGCTCATTCTGCTGGCTGCCGCCGTCGCCGCGCCCGCGCTTGCGGAAACCCCGCGCTGGCCGGAGGAGACCGTGCGGCTGTTCGCCACCCTGCCGGTGCAGGAGGGCGGGCGCGTGAAGCCGCTGGACACATTGGCGCGGTTCACACTCCTGCGGCTCAACGGCATGCGCGTGCTGAAGGCGGAGACGCCGGAGGGTCGCCTGCGCCTCAGCGCGACGGAGTGGCTGCTGGACGTCTTCTTCCGCCCCGAACTGGCGGAGACCTACCGGTGCTTCTCCGTGGAGACGGGCGAGGTGGTGGCGGCGCTGGGCGGCGCGGCGCACACGAAAAAGCGCGACCGCTACTCCTACGCGGAGCTCGCGCCGCACCGGGACAAGCTGATGGAGCTGGCGCGGAAGTACGCGGACACGCCCGCCGAAAAGCGCGGATGGATGGAGAGCCAGATCGTCTCCCTCGGCGAGGCGGTGGTCCTGTTCGAGAATCTCGCGGGGGCCTTTGACGCGCTCCGCCGCCCGCACCGGTTTCCAGCGGACTCCGTTTTCGCCGACGCGTTTCCCGGGGAGGAGGGCGTGCCGCTGAGCGGGATGCTGAAGCGGATGCCCGGCGTGCTCGGGGAAATGCAGGCGCGCCGCGCCGACATGTCCGAGGAGGAGGCGCGGAAAACGGCCCAAGAAGCGGAGTCTTTCTTCACCGCCCTGGAGACGGACCTCGCCGGCGCGTGGAACCTGGCGATCTTCCCCCCGGAGAGTCCGGAGGCGTCCGCGTGGCGCAGTCTGGCCGAGGTGGCCGCGGCGGCCTTCCAGCCGGACGGCCCGCCGTATGCGGAGGACCCGCTGCTGCCGCTGCTCGAGAAACTCGCGGCGGCGCCCCCGGCGTCGGCGGAATTCGCGGAGGCGGCGCGGGCCTTCCAGACGGCATCGGTGGCGCGGGCCGCCGCGCGCGGCGAATACCGCCGGGTGCCGCTGGAGCACTTCTTCTACCGGACGCAGTTCCTCTTCTACAGCCAGTGGCTTTTCGTGCTGGCGTTTCTGGCGTGGGCGCTGACCTGGGCCGCGCCGGGCAGCGTTTGGATGCGGCGCGGCGCGCTGCTCTCGCTGCTGCCGCCGCTGGCGCTGCTGGCCGCGGGCATCACGCTGCGCTGCGTCATCCGGGGCCGGCCCCCCGTGACCACGCTCTACGAGACCGTGCTTTTCACCGCCTTCGTGGCCGTGGGCACCGCCCTCGTGGTGGAGCTGGTGAACCGGCAGCGCATCGCGGGGACCCTCGGCGCGCTCGCGGGGGCGGCGGGGCTCTTCTTCGCCTACCGCTACGAGGCGCGCGAGGCCGTGGACACCATGCCCGCCGTGGTGGCCGTGCTCGACACAAACTTCTGGCTGGCGACGCATGTCACGACCATCGTCGCGGGATACGGCGCGGGGCTCTTCGCGGCCCTGCTGGCCCATGTGTGGATCCTGGGGAGGCTTTTGCGCCTGCGGCGCGACGACGCCGCCTTCTACACCGCCGTCTCGCGCGCGGTCTACGGCGTCCTGTGCTTCTGCCTGCTCTTCTCCGTCATCGGCACCGTGCTCGGCGGCGTGTGGGCCGCCCAGAGCTGGGGCCGGTTCTGGGGCTGGGACCCCAAGGAGAACGGCGCGCTCATGATCGTGCTGTGGGGGCTGGTGCTGCTGCACGCCCGCAAGGGCGGCCATCTGCGCGACTGCGGCATGGCCGCGGGCGCCGTGCTCATGGGAATGATCGTCGTGTTCTCCTGGTGGGGGGTGAACGCCCTCGGGGTGGGCCTCCACAGCTACGGGTTCACCCAGGGCATCTGGCGCAACCTGTTTCTCTTCTGGGGCGGCCAGGGGATCGTGACGCTGGCCGCCTTTGCCCCGTGGACGGCGGGTCCGGGGCCGAAACAGTCCTGACCCGCGGCCGGCCCTTCCGTACCGCCGCCGTCCCGGCGGCCTTGTCTTGGGGTCTCACGCGAGACTGGCGGCCGGGTTGAAGGAACCGGCGCGTCTGCGATACCCTGCGGCAGGCGTGCCCGTCATGGGGACTGGCGCGCGTGGGAGGACCTTCCGATGAAGCACGATGCGCCCGTGATGCTGATGGTCACCAAACACGCCCTGAACGTTTTCGGGGTTCTTACGGTGCTGACGGGGGTGATTGCCGTGGCGACCGGCCCGTCATTGCACACGCTTCTGCCGCTCCTCGCCGGCCTGTGGATGCTCTTTGCCGGGGCGCTGCTTCATCTGGCCACGGCGCTGACCCAGGCGGCCGAGGAATACCTGCGGTGCAAGACCGCCGCGCTGCAGCGGGACGCCGCCAACGACTGAGGCCCTCCGCCGCGTTGCATTCGCGGGGTGGACGCGTATACCTTTTCCGGCATGGGCATCGGTCTTCGCATACGGCTGGCGGTGGTCTGCGCGGCGGCGGTTTCCGCGGCGTCGGCGCAGGAGGCGCGCCCGCTGCTGGCGGGGGCGCTGGCCGGGCCGCTGGCGGGGGCGGACGGGGTGGTCTTCGTGACGCGGCTCCCCTATGACGACCCGCACTGGTACGCGAACATCGGCTACTACTGCGATGACGAGAACCTGAAGGCCTACGCGGGCAACGGGAAACCCGACTGCGGAAAACTCTGCAAGCTTGACCTCCGCACAGGCGCGGTCTCGGTGCTGCTGGACGCGCAGGGGGGCTCGGTGCGCGACCCGCAGGTGCATTACGACGGCGGCAGAATCCTCTTTTCCCTGCGCGGGGCGGGGACGGACCAGTATCACCTCGCGGAGATCAACACAGACGGGTCGGGGCTGCGCATGCTGACCTCCGGTCCCTTCAACGACATTGAGCCGGCCTATCTGCCCGACGGGGACATCGTCTTCGTGTCCACCCGCTGCAACCGGTGGGTGAACTGCTGGAAGACGCAGGTGGGGACGCTTCACCGCTGCGGGCCGGACGGGGCGGGCATCCATCCGGTCTCGGGCAACACGGAGCACGACAACACGCCGTGGGTGATGCCGGACGGCGCGGTGCTCTACACGCGCTGGGAGTATGTGGACCGCAGCCAGGTGGATTTCCACCACCTCTGGACCATGAACCCCGACGGGAGCAGCCAGCGGGTGTTCTATGGAAACATGCGCCCCGGCATCGTCATGATTGACGCCAAGCCGATCCCCGGCACGCGCCGGGTGCTGGCCACCTTCAGCCCCGGACACGGCATCAGCGACCACCGGGGCCCGGTGGCGGTGGTGGACCCCGGGCGCGGCCCGGACGACCCGGACGCCGCCAGGATCATTCTCAACGAAAACGTCCAGGATCCCTACCCGCTGTCGGAGGACTGCTTCCTCGCCGCGCGGGACCGGCAGATCATTCTCTTCGACGCGGCGGGCACCGTGGAGGTGATCCACGAGCACGCGGGGGACGGCGCGATCCACGAGCCGCGCCCCATTCTCCCCCGGCCGCGCGAGCGCGTGTTTCCGCCGGTGAACGCGGCGGACCGGCCCACCGGGGAGCTGCTGCTTGCGGATGTCTACGCGGGCCGCAACATGGCCGGGGTCGCGCGGGGGGACATCAAGGCGTTGCTGGTTCTCGAGCTGCTGCCCAAGCCCGTGAACTTCAGCGGGGGGCCCGACCTCCTGACCTGGCTCGGCACCTTCACGCTTGAGCGCGTCGTGGGCACGGTGCCCGTGGAGGAGGACGGCTCGGCGTATTTCGAGCTGCCCGCGAACCGCTCCTTCTTCTTTGCGGCCCTCGACAAGGACGGCCTCTCCGTCAAGCGCATGCAGAGCTTCGTCAGCGTGGCCCCCGGCGAGCGCCTCGGCTGCGTGGGGTGCCACGAGAGCCGCCTCCAGACCCCCGCCGCCGCCGGGCGCGCCTTTCCCCTCGCCGCGCGCCGCGCGCCGAGCGTGCCCGCGCCCTTTGAGGGGTTTCCCGACGTGGTGGATTTCCCGCGCGACATCCAGCCCGTTCTCGACCGCCGCTGCGTGGAGTGCCACAACTTCACGCGGCGCGAGGGCGGCGTGTGCCTCTCGGGCGACCTGGGGCCGATGTATTCCCACAGTTACTACACGCTTTTCGCGCGCCGCCAGGTGGCCGACGGCCGCAACGGCCTGGGCAACCAGCCCCCGCGCAGCATCGGCACCTCGGCCAGCGCGCTGATGGCCAAGCTGGACGGGAGCCATTACGGCGCGCGGCCGGACGACCATGAGCGGCGCCTGGTCTGGATGTGGATCGAGAGCGGGGCCACCTACGCCGGGACCTACGCCGCCCTGCGCAACGCCGAGGAGCAGACCGCCGTCCGGACGGGGCTGGTGTTTGGCGCGCAGAAGCCCGTGCTCGAGCGCCGCTGCGCGGCCTGCCACGCCCTGGACGCCCCCGCCGACGCGGCGCGCAGGCCCATGCCCTTTGTTCCCGACGCCGACGCGCGCCGGGGGGAGGTCGGCCGTCCCGTCGCCTATCACGAGCGCCTCGTGGTGCCGGACGACCCCCTCGCGCGCTACAGCGCGCACCTGCTGCTGAACCTCACCCGCCCCGAGCACTCAACGCTGCTGCTGGGGCCGCTCGCGCGGGAGGCGGGGGGCTTCGGCGCCTGCGGCGACGTGTTCAAAAACACGGAAGACCCCGACTACCAAAGCCTGCTCGCGGCCCTGTCGGAGTGCAAGGCCGGGGCCGACGCGCGGCCCCGCTACGCCACGCCGGGGTTCCGCCCCAACGCCCAGTACCTCCGCGAGATGAAACGGTTCGGCGTGCTGCCTGCGGGCTTCGATGATGCTGCGGACGCCGTGGATCCGTTTCAGACGGACCAGGCCTACTGGCGGGGGCTGCATGCGGCGGCGCGCCCGGACTGAGCGCGCGCCGGCCCCGCCGGACACACCCCGGGCGTCGGCGGGAATGTCGGAAGGGGGGAAAAATGGTGGGCCGTGCAGGATTCGAACCTGCGACCTTGTGATTAAGAGTCACCTGCTCTACCAGCTGAGCTAACGGCCCCAAAAAAAAGAAATGGAGCGGGAGACGGGACTTGAACCCGCGACGTCAACCTTGGCAAGGTTGCACTCTACCACTGAGTTACTCCCGCTCAACGGGCAACCAAATCGTAACAGAGCCCCGTGCCCTCTGTCAAGTTTCTTCCCGCCCGGCCATTCCCACACCGCCGCACGACCGGAAGAGGGAAGACGCGGCGCGCGGGACTTCTGCGGCCGCAAAGGGGATGCGGGCCGCGCCATCGCACGGAAGGCGCCGTGCCGTCCCCATCCCTGCCCCTTCGGTGGAATGTGGCAGCCCCTAAAACTGCTGTGGGCCGCCTGTCCAGCGGGCCTAGTCCTTCGGGCGGCGACTGTCCATGGCGGCGTCCGATGGCGTTACCGGGGGGGAGGAGACGCCGCACACGGGCATGGAACGGCCTTGGACCGCGCGGCGAAGGCGCATGGCGGGGCGGCAGGCCAAAAAAGGGCTTGACTTTCCAGCCGGTTCATAGTACTATTAGGTCGGACAAAGCGGCTTTTTTAGGTCGTTTTTTCCTGTGCGTTGGCACCCCGTGCGGGTGCCGGGCGTGCGTCGGAGAAGTGTGGATTATATGGTTCAAGAGGCAGAAACCGGTTGGCAGGCAGGCATTGCGAGGCGCGGCGCCGTGAAGCGGTGTTGCGGCGGGATTCGCTGAGTTGCCCAAATCATCACATGAAAGGGATCATCAATGACAAAGCGTGCACTCATCCTAGTTGCGGCGCTCTTGGCCGTGGGGGGGCTCGCCGCCCCGCCCGCCCAGGCGCACCCCTACCTCCGAAGCGACTACTGGCCAAACATGCAGAACATGCTGGTGGATTTCCAGACCCAGCTGGACGCCCTGTTCACCACGTACACGGGGTGTCCGTCGTGGTCCAACAACTGCACGGGCACCTACGGCGCCCAGACGGCGGTCCACAGCCTGGTGGTTGGCCAGAACGGGCCGAGCTGGACCGGCACGGCCGACCACGGTGCCGTGGCTTCGTCTTGGACCTATGAGGCCAAGGGGGTGCCGGACCAGAAGTATCTCGACCTGCTCGAGGAGCTGCTGCGCACGGACACCTGCCCGGTCGGCGTGGCGCCGGCCAATCTGCAGGCCATCCGCAACACCTTCGCCGCCAACCGGGACCGGGCGATTCCGGAGATTACTCTGAACAACGTGCGCCTTCGGGCCACGGTGAACTACATCATCAACATCGACCTGGACACGCATGTGAACATCACGACGGGCGCGGAGAACCAACTTTGCGCAAACGTTTCCCTCATCGGCAACACGTGCTTCGACGTGGACATCCCGTCCCTTGAGAGCATGGTGGACGATGCCAACGAGCGGTTGGACGACCTGGTCCGCAACATGACGGCCGCCTACATGACCGTGGGCGACAGCCGCAGCACTGGCTACTGGAAGTCCTTCATGGGCCGCCTGGCCTTCTCTTTCATCAAGGAACTGCTGCCCGGCCTTCTCGCCAATTTGATGAAGTCGGACGACGGCTCCATGTATGTCGCGACAGACGATCCCGGCGAGGCGCTGATGGCGACACTCTTCATGGCGCTCGCCCATGTTTCAATGGACGCCACCGACGACAAGGCGGCGACGGCCTGCGCCCCCTGGGGGACGGTGAACGACTTCCATCTGGACAAGAACAACGGCCTGCCCGCGCAGATTGACTTCGACGGCGGCAGCATCAAGGACCCGCAGATCGACATTCCCGGCGGGGACCTCTGCAATTCGGTGGCGGCTTTCGCCAACAAATTCGTCGTCGCGGCGGGCGCCTATGCCGGCCTGCCGGACCTGCTGGCCGTGCGCGCGTCCCAGGGCGACCTGAACCAGGACGGCACCCTGAACCGCACCTCCTACACCAACGCGGGCGGCGACGTCGCCGCGTGGAAAATCCGCGAGGGCGCGGCCTTCCCGGACCCGCTGGTCATCACCGCGCAGCCCGTCGGCAACTGGGACAACGATCCCGGCAATCCCGGCAGCCCCCTCATCACCGACGGCCAGTGGACCCTGAGCATTGGCATGCAGTACCCCGCCCCGTACACGGTGGACTGGTATCTGGACGGGGCCGTCGTGGCCACCACGACCACCGGCCTCTCGCGCACCTACACCGGTATTCCCTGGGGCACCCACACCGCCAAGGCGGTGATCAAGGGACAGTGCGGCGTCACGGATGTCGAGACCGACACCGTGGCCATCAAGTCGCTGCCGCCCCTGGCGGTCTCCGCGCAGCCCCCGTCCCGCATCGCCATCACGGAGGGGGAGTACTACGATGACTACCCCGTCGGCGGCACCATCTCCGACGCCTCCGGCCTTTCCTATCAGTGGTTCCGCAAGGTCGGCGGGGCCACCGATTTCGCCGAGTACTCCTTGCCGAACAACAACGGCAACCTCCTGATCCCCGAGGACATATTCAGTCCCGACGGCGCGGTGGTCGCCGATTCGGGCTTCTATTTCTGCCGCATCACCTCCAGTGCCTGGGGGCACTCGGTGGACTCGCAGGTCACCCGCATCACGGTCTCCAGCTTCCCCGCCGAGGTGTACGACCCCTTCGCGCAGTCAGGGCCGTCGGGCACCCTTAATGCGGTTTCCGGGGACACCATCACCATTGCCACTGATGGCACTCCCGAGTTGCGGGTGAACGGTGTGCTTGTCCGCCAGGGCGAGGTCGGCGCGGCCGAAATCGGGGACGGCGTGGCCGTGTTCCGTTTTGACTCCATCAATGTGGCTGCCGGCGTGACCGTTACGGCCTCGGGCAGTCGTCCCCTATCCATCCTCTCCGCCAGTGACATGGTATGGGATGCGGCGTTCACCGTCACACCGGGAACGCTCGGCGGCGGCACCGGCGGCGCCGCCGGAACCGGCGGTGCCGGAGCGGCGTCCAATGCGGCCGGCGGCACTGGTGGTCTCGGCGGTCCCGGCGGGAATGGCGGTGTGGGCAGCACACAGGACAACGTGTCAACAGCGGGCAATGCGGGGCATGTTGGCGGGTCTGGTGGCACGGGTAACACCGGCGGCACCGGCGCAGACGGCACGGCCGGGACGGCCGGGGCGCTCGGGTTCAATGAACTCGCCAGCCTTCCAGGCGCGGCGGGATCAGCGGGAATCCTCGTGAGTTCCAACGGCGGCGCGGGCCGCGCCGGTGCCGGTGGCGGTGCCGGCGGTTCCGCTGCGCCCACGAACGGCGACAACGTTGGGGCTGGCGGCGGCACCGGTTCGGCTGGTACCGCGCAGACCACTGCCGCCACCGCAGGGGGGGGCGGGACACCCGGGACTAACGGGGGCAGCGCCGAGTGGTCCCTGAAATCGCAGGACTCCTACCTCAAATTGACTCTGCAGGCCGGCATGGGCGGCGGCGGTGGTGGCGGCGGCGCGGGTGGTGGCGGCGGCGGCGGCGGCGGCGGCGGCGGCGGTGGTGGTGGTGGTGGTGGCGGCGGCGGCGGCGCGGCTGATGTTGACGACAGTGGATGGGACTACGGCAAAGCCTCCGGCGGCGGTGGTGGTGGTGGAGGGGGACGTGCTACGGCCGCCACGGTGGGCGGTAACGGAACCGGAAGCGTAAGATGGTGGGGGAACCCCCCCAACATGCCTTTGGGAGGAAGTTATGGAGTCGGCGCATTGGCCGATAATTCTGCTTCCACGGTAAGCAAGGGAGGTTCGGGAGGTTCGGGCGGCACGGGTGGTGCCGGTGGTGCTGGCGGTGTCGGCGGTGCCGGTGGCGGTGCCCTGATCCTCGGAGCGGCCGGGGTCACGCGCTATGCCGGAACGGTGAACATCTCCTCGGGTACGTATGGAACGGGTGTTGCCGGACAGGCGGGCGGCGCGGGGAATCCGGGCGGCACCGGACAGGCTGGCACCGCCGGTGCTAACGGCGGCGCGGGGGCGACTGCGGATGAGGCTACATCCAAGGCAGGCGGCAAGGGTGGCACAAGCGGCGCGGGCGGTTCCGGCGGCTCTGGCGGCCAGGGCGGCACGGGCGGTTCCGGCGGTTCCGGCGGTTCCGGCCTGCCGGGCATGCTGAAGTTGCAGGGCACCGTGGTGCTGGGATCTGCGGGCTCCGTGACGGTCGCCGCCGTCGCGAGTACGGACGTCAAGCACCGCGGTATGTTCACAGCTGTCAGCAATGCCAACAACAGCACTTTCTATAACACCTACACGAAACCCCTTGGGACGGGTCCAACGGTGCGCGCCGGTGTCGTGAAAAATGAAGCGGTGTTGCAGTCGGCAAACGACTTCGTGCTCGACACGGGAGTCGCGCAGGACACGCCGCTCATCGGCGAGATGGCCAGCGGTCCGGCGGCAGTCTGCGGCTGGCTCCAGCCCACTTTTTGGAACAAGGGGATTGAGTTCCCGTTCACCGATCCGCTGGCGGCCACGGCTGTTCAGCGCAAGAGTGTTCAGGACGCATCGAAGAACTTCAATGGTTTCCGCCAGATATTCATTGAGAACCAGGGCGCGACGGCCATGACGGGCGTGACGCTGAAGATCTCGTCGAACCCGGCGCAGCTCCTCAAGGGCGCGGGCCAGGCGGCCGGCACCCTCGAGGCAGGCCAGGTGTGGACTACTGCGGGTGCCGGATTCTCCGCCGCTGAGGTCGTGGTCGGCTTCGTTCCGACGATCGCGGTGGACCCGGTGCTGGTCACGGTGGAGTGCACGGACCTGTTCGACGAGGCGGCCGCGATGGCGGGCGTGACGGCGCAGGACGTGAAGTACACCGGCGCCCCGGCGGTCTTGACGGTCGCGATGGCGGGCTTTGACGCCGTCAACACGGCGGTCCCGGGCGACTATGTGATCACCTACACCGCGACGGACGACGACGGGTTCACGGCCACGGAGACGCGGACGGTCCGGGTGGCGGACACGCAGAACCCGACGTTTGACGGCGTGCCGCGGACGCCCACCCTGTACAAGGAAGTGGCGTTCACGGAGGACATGGCGCGCGCCGGGGTGGTCACGGACGACGTGTGCAACCCGGTCCTGCCGGCCTTCGACGTGAACGTGTACGCCGCGGACGACGTGGCGTTCGCCACGCCGCTGGGCTTCCCGCTGCTGGACAATGCCGCGCCGGCGTATCCGGTGACCTACCAGGTCCGCTACACGGTGATGGACCCCTCGGGCAACATGGCCGAGGCGGTGGACACCCTGACGCTGGTGGATGACCCGCCGCCGGTGATCACGCTGGTGGGCGCCGACCCGTTCATCATCGAGTGTCCGGAAGAGTACATTGATCCGGGCGCGACGGCGGTGGACAATGAGAACCCCGGCGTGACCATTGAGGTCGAGGTTACCGGGTTGCCGGTGGCCACCACGGTGCCCGGCACGGTGCACACGGTGACCTACCGCGCGCAGGATCCGGTCACGCTTGCCTGGTCCGAGGCCACGCGCACGGTCATGGTTCAGGACACGCACGCGCCGGCGATCGGCCTGGCGGGCGACAACCCGCAGGGCATCGAGATCAACAGCGGCCCGTACGTGGATCCTGGCTTCCAGGCGCTTGACGAGTGCCTGGGTGACCTGACCAGCAGCGTGGTCGTCGTGGGCGACACCGCCGTGGACACGACGGTGGCGGGCACCTACCTGATCACCTACGACGTGACCGACGGCACTCTGGCGGCCGTGCAGCAGACGCGCACCGTCGTGGTGGCCGAGCTGGTCACCTTCACCACGAACCCCGTCGGCGGACGGCGCTACCTGGACGAGTCGGCGCTCACGCTGACGGCGGCCTTTGAGAACGGCGCCAACCCGACCACCTACCAGTGGTTCTGCAGCACCAATGGTGGTGCCCTGCAGGCCGTCGACGCGCCTGCGCCGGTGCCGGCGGGCGGCGTGCTGACCCTGTCCGTGAGCCCCGCAACCTACGGCACGGGTGTCCACGAGTTCCACGTGGTGGTGAACGACGGCCTGGGTGCCAACGCCTCCGGGACGGCGACCGTGGAAGTGCGGGCCCGGATCACGAAGATCAAGGACCTGACCTACAAGGGCATGCGCATCGGCGAGGACGGCACGTGGTCCATCCAGACGGCGGGCGGCTTCGGCACGCTGAACTACCAGTGGATGAAGGACGACGAAAGCAAGGCCTTCGCCCCCGTGGCCGACGGCGGCGGCATCAGTGGCAGCGCGACCGCCACGCTGGAGATCACCGAGTTCACGGCGGACATGGCCGGAACCTACCAGGTGGAAGTGCTGGACGAGTACACCACCACCCCGGTGATCTTCGGTCCGGCGCAGTTGCAGGCGGAGGCCGGCGTGCCGGCGGTCGGCGGCCTCGGCCTCGGCCTCCTGGCGGCCCTCGCGGCCCTGGGCGGCGCGGTGACCATCCGCCGCAGGAAGTAACAGAATTCACGGCGGGCGGCCGGTGAAAAGGCCGCCCGCCGCGCGGAAAGAAAGAGCCGCCGGTTCGCGGAAGCGAACCGGCGGCTCGGTGTCTTGGGAAGGAGGGGGCAGGGGAGTCGGACCCGTCGGACCCGTCGGACCCGTCGGACCCGTCGGACTTGTCGGACGGGCGGGCTACTTTCCCGCCTTGATGCGGCGAATGAGGCGGGTGATCCACAGGTCGAGGGAGTCGCCGCCGAGGTCGCGGATCAGGTCCACGCCCTGGGCGCGCGCGAGGGCGATGGCGCGGTCACGCGCCAGGCGCCGGGCGTGGCGGCGCTCCTCGATGGTGAGGTGGCCGTCGGCGGCCCCCTCCTTGAGGGCGCGCACATACTCCTCGTAGACCTCGAGGATGGCGGTCTCCAGGGTGCGCAGGGCGCGGGTGAGCCGGACGCGGCGGCGCTGCTGGATCCATTCGCCGGAGCGGAAGAAGGTCCACGCGGCGCCCAGCAGGGACAGGGCAAGGGTGAGGGCGGGTTCGGAGCCAAGCACTTCGGGGGCGGTCATGGGGCGGGGTCTCCTTGGGGTTCGGGGAGCGGTTGGCGGGGACGGGGGAGATCAGACCGATCGGACCGATCCGACCGATCGGTCGGATGGACAGGGTGGACGGGGTGGACAGGGTGGACAGGGTGGACAGCTCGGCCAGGTGGGGTCTTGGCCCGGTGCTGCGGGTTTCCTCACACCCAGCGGTCGCGCCACGACAGGGCGGCGCTTCCCGTGTGGGAGCTGTCCGGGTCATCGAGGTACTGGAGCGTGGTGGCGGGGCCGGGGCCGATCCGGGGAAACGCGCCGGCGCACTGGCCGGTGACATCGGCCCCGTCCAGCCAGGCCTTCTCCCGCGGGCCGTCCAGGAGCAGCGTTTTGCCGCCGGGCACGGTGCCCGAAAAGGAAAGGGTCCGCGCGCCGTCGGTGAAGGACGGAAAGTAGACGGTGCCCGAGGCGGTGAAGGCGAGCGTCAGCGGGGCGTCCAGCGTGCCGGAACAGGGCACCGCAAGAATGGCCCCCTGGGCGGCGATGCCCCACGGGGCGGTCGAGGCGGTCTCGGCCTCCTCCCAGGGCGTGAGGGCTTCCAGCAGAGCGGAGAAGGCACCCTCGCCGCCCCCGCGCAGGTTCTCCCGGGTCAGCCGCAGGGCGTGCGCGGCGAAAGCCCGGCCCGTGCGCAGGGAAACGGAGACCGGGGCGTCGCCGCCCGGCGCGGCGGCGGCCCAGAGGGTGTCCAGAAACGCCTCGCGGATGGCGGCCGTCGCTGCGAGCGGCGGCAGTCCCGTCAGGGCGATCAGACGGTGCCAGCCGTCCTCGCGGCGTTCGCGGGTCTCCTTGGCGGCGGTGAGGGCGGGGTCCAGTTCGAGGGCTCCGATGCGGGGCATGGCGGGATTCTCCGGGGGTGGGGGCTTCAGGCCGGGACAACGGGCTGTGTGGGGGTGACGGCGGCGCCGCCGGCGGATTCCACCGGCAGGAGGAGCGGCGCGAGGGCGGCCCACCCCTCCTTCTCGAGGGTGTCTGCGGCGCCCGTGACGGCCTCCGCGCGCGCGGACACATCCACGCGCTGTCCGCCAACGGCGACCGTGCGGGCCGCGGCGGCGCCGGCCGCGCCGAGACGCCGCAGGACGCGGGCCGCGGCGACCAGGGCCTCGCCCGAGGCGAGGGTGTCGGCGTGGGCCACGGGGACAACATCGGGACGCAGGCGGGCGAGGAGTTCGCGGTGGGCGTCGGCGATGCAGTCCGCCACCAGCGGGTCCGGCGCGGCGGTGGCGTCAAGCGAGAGCTTGAGGCGCACGAGTTCAGGCGTGGCGAAGGGGGGCATGGGCGGCTCCTGGGGAAAAAGTCGGACGGGTCCGACAGGACTGGTGAGGTGGGCGGCGGGGAAGACATCGGACTGATCCGACGGATCCGACCGATCGGTCGGATGGACTCGGCCGGATGGACTCGGTCGGATGGACTCGGTCGGATGGACTCGGCCGGATGGACTTGGCCGGATGGACTCGGACGAACGGGGTGGGGGGTGTTGGCGGGGTGTGGTGGTCGGGCGGCGGGGCCGCTGGGTGGACGGCCCCGCCGCCCTGGTGGGGTGGGGAGGTCAGATCGCGTCGGTGGAGACGACGACCCGGGCCTTCTCGTAGAGGATGGCGAAGTCGGTGACGACGGTGATGCAGGTGCGCTCCCACTGCTGGTGGATGAGCTTGTCCGACTCAACGAGGACATCCTGCTCCGTGACCTTCTGGGCGGCGTACCCGGCGTCGAGAAGGGTGACGCGGCCCTCGGGCTGGTCGGCCAGCGGCACCAGCTTCATGCCCATGGGCGCCGGCAGCTCGCCGGACTTGGCGAAGTCGAAGAGGAGGTGGTCCTGCAGCCGGTCCATGGCGAGGATCGCGCCGAGGAGCTCGCCACCCGCGACCAGGTGGGTGGGGGTGAACCCGTGGCCGAGGGAGAGGGTGAGCCAGGCGTTCACGAGGTCGCCGAACTCCAGCGTGCCCGGCGTGCCCGCGGGGATCACCACGGGCGCGGACCCGGCGGAGCCGTCGCCCTCCACGAGGACGCGGGCGAGGCGGGCGTCGAGGTCGCGGCCCAGGCGCTCGCCGATGCGGCGCAGGTGCACGCGCAGCAGGTCCACGGACATGCGGCGCACGGCCTCGTAGGAGGCGAGCACGCCGCGCCCGCGCTTCTGCAGGCGGATGGCGCGGTCGCCGTAGGTGATCTCCGACTCGGGGATGCGGGCGCCCTCGGCGACGGCGCGCAGCTCCTCGGCCTCCTCGTTCTCCACGACATGGGGCATGTCGTAGAGCGCGCCGGCGACGCGCTCGTCGCGGGCCGTGAGGGCGGGGTGCACGGGCTTGCGGTGGAGCCCCTCCAGCACGGCGGCGCGGACGATGTCGGGGAAGAGCCACCGGGCGTCCGGATCCGACTGGAAGAAGCGCTCCACGGAGACGCGGCCGAGGTCCACGCCGAACTCGCGGGCGCAGTAGTCGGCGGCGGTGGTGCCCGCGGCCTGGAAGAACTGGCTGTGCGTCAGGCCGAGGGCTTCGAGGGTGTCGTAGAGCTCGCGGCCCCGCACGGCGGCGAGGCGGTCGGGCTCCTGCCCGAGAAAGCGGACCTGCTCGCGGAGCAGGGTGTCGCGGTCGTTCATGGGGTGGGTTCCTTTCACAGCAGCACCTCGACGGTGTGCGCGGCGGTGTTGACGGACACGACCTGCCCGGCGCCGCTCCCCGACACGGGGGCGGCGACCACGCCGGGAAGGGCGGAGAAGACGACGCCGACGCCGCCGCCGGGGGCGGGCGCGTCGCCGGTGTAGGCGAAGAGCGCCACCCCGCGCACGAGCACGGGGATCACGGCGTTGTTGGACGAGGCGTCGCCGAGGGCCACGCCGAAGACGGGGTCGCCCGCGCCGGCGTCGTTGGTCACGCGGTAGCTGCCCGCGAGGGCGAGGGCGTCGCCGCGGGCGATGGCCACGGCGCCGGATTCGGGGGTGCGGCAGGTGAGGACCAGCTGGGTCACCTGGCCGCCGAGGTTTCCAAAGGACATGGGGAGGGTCTCCTGAGGTTGATGGACGGAATGGACTGTATGGACGGGATGGACGGAGGACGGGCGGGTCAGGGGCGGGGGTGCTGGAGGAGCTGGAAGGCGCTGCGGGCGCGGGTTTCGGCGGGGTGTTCCGCGTCCCGCGTCAGGGGCTCGGGCCGCGAGACGGGCTCGGGCGGGTGGAGGCGGTCCAGCCGTGCCTCGAATCCCGCGAGATGCGCCCGGATTTCCGGCAGGCCCAGCGGGGCCAGCAGGGCGCGCCAGGCGCGGGCGTCAAACGACGGGCCGTCCAGCTCGCGGCCCAGGGCGCACAGGCGCGCCACGGCGCGGTCGCGGGCCTCCACACCGTCGCGCACGAGTCCGGCCAGCGTTTCCGGGGCGACGCGGTGCTCCCGCGCGGCTCCCGCGAGGGCGCGGACACTTTCCACGGGCAGCGGGGTCTCCGCGCGGAGCACGATACGCCGCGTTTCGGTGCGGCCGCACAGCAGCATGGTCACCCGGTCCTCCGCCGCCGTCTCGGGCACGCAGCGCCCCTCGTCAAGGCGGACCGCGCCGCCGTCCTCGTCGAGCCACGCGGCGGGGTGGGGGCGTTTCGCCTCGGCGTCGGCGCCGGGAACGAGCGCCTCTGCGGCCACGCGCCATCCGCGCAGGCGGCCGTGGCCGTCCTCGATGCGGAGGTCGAGGTGCGGGCCGTGGGCGTCGGTGTGGCGGTGGAGCACGAAGCGGGGCGCGGACTCGTCGGCGGGGGCCGCGCCGGCGACGGGTTCAACGGACAGAATCTTCCAGTACATGCGCGGGGTCTCCGGGGGTTATTGCAGGAAGCGCTGGGCGAGCACGGCGACGATGCCGCCGAGGTTGGCGAGGAGGAGCATGACGCCGCGGGCGAGCACGGTCTCCAGGCGGGACACGCGCCGGGCGACCTCGCGGAGGCCGTCCGAGAGCGCGCGGAACTCGACCTGGGCCGCCCGCTCGAAGGCGCAGGGGGGCTCGGGGGGGCAGTGCATGGCGCGGTCCTTTCGGGGTTATTCGGCGGCGGGAAGATCGAAGAGGACGGGGAACGGCGCGCAGGGCGTGCGGAGGCCCGCCCGGGCGGCCTCCAGCGCGCGGACGGCGGTGGGCAGGAGGGCGGCGCGCTGCCCGCGCCGGGCGACGAAGCCCGTGCCCTGCGACCCCGCCGGCACGACGGAGCCCTCAATGACGTCCACCACATCGCGCAGGATGAAGTGGCAGGTCTCGCCGTCATAGGTCCGGCCGGGGACATGGTCGCAGGCGCGCAGGTCCTTCCCGCACACGGAGCATTCCGGCAGGCGGAACGAGAACCCGATGGAGGTCTCGCGGTAGACGCCGCCCTCGATGTTCAGGATGAAGGGGCGGTTCTCCTCCGTGCGCAGGAGGTAGACCTCCGGGCGCACCGAGACCGTGTCCCCGTCGCGGTGGAGGCGCGCGCGGAAGAAGGTGCCCCGGGGCAGCGAGCCGCGCAGGTCGTGGCGCTCCATCAGCGGGCGGCCCGGCGTGAGGCGGCAGATTTTCTCCAGCTCCTCCTCCGGGAAGCGGCTGAAATGCGAATCCACGCGGTTGTTGCAGAGGTCCAGCTCGAACACGGCCACCTCCTCGCGGGCGAGGGGCCGCAGGGCGAAGCGGTTGACGGCCTCCAGGACCCCGTCATCGGGCGGGACGCCGGGGCAGGCGGGCGCGGCGGCGGCGCGGTCCATGCGGAGGACGGCGCCGGGGTGCTGGAAGACGAAGGGCTCGGGGTGCATGGCGGGGCTCCTGGGGAAAGGGGAAGCATGGGAGGCATGGGAGGGGACGGAGGGGTCACATCGCCGGGGCGGCGGCGAGGGTTTCGCGGAGGGCCTGGTCGTCGAGGAGGCCGGCGTCGCGGAGGCGGAGGGCGTTGTCAATCTCCTTGGCGCGGGCCTCGGCGTCGCGGAGGGGGTCCACGGTGCGGTTGCCGCGCATGGTCACGGCGACGCGTGCGTCCACCCCGGCGAGGGCGAGGTCCAGGTTGAACAGGCGCTCCAGCGCGGCGCGCATCTCGCGGTTCACCGTGTTGACCTGGCGGTTGACCACCTCGAACTGGGCGGTGCCGTAGGTCTCCGTGGAGCCGTAGTTGCGGCCCATGAGCACGGGCATCATGTGGAGGCCCGTGATGAGTTGTTCCTCCACGGCCTTGTGCTGGTCGTAGAAGGGGGCGGCGCGGTGGTCGGCCTGGAGCACCGACACGGCCACGTCGTCGTGGGTCACGAGGTTCTGGTCCGGGGCGAGGCCCGACACGGCGTCGCGCAGGGCGGCCAGCGTGCGGGTCTGGCGCTCGGCGTAGGCCTCGGCGGACTCACCGCGCGCGGGGGCGTCGGCCCTCCGCGCGAAGTGGAGACGGGCCCATCCGGCGTTGTGCGTGGCCTTCGCCATGTCCTCCATCAGTCGCTGCTGGATGCGGACAACAAAAGGCACGGCGCGGAGCATGGAGCGCCCGTAGGGGTTCGTACCGTCGCGGTCGAGGCCCACGTAGACCAGGCGGCTTTCCGGCAGCTCGACGGGCTGGCCGTCCCCCGTGTCCTGCCAGGCCGTCACGCGGCCCCCCTCGCGGCGGAAGCGCAGGGTCCACACGTCCACCGGCACCACGTCATGGATGCCCGAGCGCCCCCGGCCGGGGACCAGTTCCAGCGCCGCCGCGCCGTAGGTGAACAGGGCCGCGTAGGCGATGTCCATCAG
>JAAYBR010000085.1 GCA_012730045.1 Candidatus Hydrogenedentota bacterium
CGTGGACGATATGGACGGAATGGACAAAATGGACGATATTGACAGGAGAAACGACCTGTCGAAGGGCTCTGACTATCCTGTCCGTCCCGTCCATGTTGTCCATTCCGTCCATATCGTCCATTCACGCCGTGGCAGACCGCCATCTCCGCCCTTGCCGCATCCGCGCCGGGTGCGGTACCATAAGGGCAGGGGCCGCGCGAAGCGCCCCGCAACTCCGGCCCAAGAGGAATCATCCGTGCCCGCAGACTATGACCCGCTCAAGGCGGAGCGCATGCTGGAAGAGCAGGCGCGCAAGGAAAGCCTCAGTTTTCAGTCGCTCATCGAGGAAATGGGCGATTTGCCCGCCGCGCAGGCCCCCCAGACCGGTGAGGAGAGCCCCGCCGGGCCCGGGGACAGGAACCTCGCCACGGGGTCGCTCGCGGATGCGGAGTATGTCGGGTTTGGCGGCGGCACCGTGGCCGGGGACGCGGATGAGGCGGCAGCCCGGCGGCGCAAGAAAAACGAGGACGATTTCCGGGTGCTCACGGGCAGCAGCCCCAAGCGCACCCCGATCTGGCTGCAAACCCTGCTGATGGGGGGCATCGCGGTCCTGCTGCTCCTGCCGGTGTCCGGCAGGGCCTCCGGATATGTCTACTACCAGCCCTGGTATTCCTACGGGGTGATCTTTCTGGCGGCCGTGACCATTCTGTGGTCTCTCTACGGCATGTACCGCGAGGACGAGAACCGCGACCGGGGCCTGTGCGCCATCGGACTCGTGATGGGGATTGCCGCGGGGATTGTGGCGTACCTGGTGAGCGCGCCCACCCCCCTGCCGAGATAACCGCCCGCGGGCGGAACAAGGAGCACCGCATGGACATCACCGCCGCCGACGTCATCGTCTTCTTCACGACCTACAAGTGGTGGTTCTTCGCACTCCTGCCCTTCGCCATCGTCATTGTCGTCCTCAAGATGCGGGGGTAGGCCCGGTCAGGGGGCGGGCGTGCGCCGCAGGAGGAATTCCCGCAGCGGCCCCGTGTACGCCTCTCCGGAGGAGAACTTGCCGCCGCCGTGGCTGCCCGTGATCTGTGCGAAGGCCTTCGGCTCTTTCGCCGCCGCAAACAGCCGCTCCCCGTGCGCCAAGGGGATGGTGTCGTCGTCCGCGCTGTGCAGCACCAGCAGGGGCGCGCGAAAACGCGGCGCCTTGTCAATGTTCCGGAACCGGATGCGCGTCAGCAGGGGATGGGGCAGCCCCGGCAGGGTGTCCCGCACCGCCTCGGGCACGGAGGTGAAGGTGCATTCCAGCACCACCGCCGCAGGTTGGACCTCGGCGGCCAGATCGGAGGTCACGCCGCCGCCCAGGGACGCGCCCGCCAGCACCACCCGTTCCGGCGGCACGCCGAGGGTTTCCGTAAGGTGCCGCCACACCGCCCGGATGTCCGCGTAGCACCGCTGCTCCGAGGGTTTCCCCGTGCTGAGTCCATAGCCGCCGTAGTCGTAAAGCAGCACCGAGAACCCCAGGTCCCGGAAAATCCGCGCGTCGTCCAGATAGTGCGAGATGTTCTTGCCGCTGCCGTGGGAGAAGAGCACCGCGCCCCGCGCCTCCTCCAGGGGCATCCACCAGCCGTGCGTGACGCCCCCCGGCACCTCCAGCCGGAACTCGTCAAAGGTCCAGCCCAAGTCCTCCGGGGTCTGGAGAATCTCCGCCGTGCGGCCGTTGAACAGGATCGTCTCCTGAAACAGCCACACGCCCCCGCACAGGAGCAGCAGGAGAACCAGTGCCGCACCCGCCCCCCATTTCGCCGCGCGCCGGATCCACACGGAAACCCGCTCCTTTCGATGACCGCCGGCCCGTCCGGCGGGGGGGCACATCAGACCACGCCGCGCCGGCGCGGGTCAAGCCGGACCGGGGAAAATGCCTGAAGTAAACGGTGCCTTCGCGGGCATGAGATTGCTTCGCTACGCTCGCAATGACGGGTGGTCGGCGGTCTCGCGTTGAACCGGTCGGCCACCCGTCATTGCGAGCGTAGCGAAGCAACCTTGTTCCCGCCAACGCCCCGGCCGACGCGGCAATCTCTTGTCGGGAGGCCTCCGGTTTCGCGCGTTCGCCGGTCCGGCTTGCGCCCAGCCCCCCTGCGCGGACATACTGGACGCCCAACCCAACCAAAGGAGCCTTCCCATGACATCGCGGCATTTCCCCGGAACCAAGGTCGTGTTTGCGGTTCTCTTCCTCGCGGCGGTGGGCGTTTTGGCCGCCGGCGTGACCGCTGTCTCGGCGGCCGAACCGGCCCAGGCCGATGCCAAGGCCGCGCCCGTGCTGCGGCATGTGGTGCTTTTCGGCTTCAAGCCCGAGGCGACGCCGGAGGACGTCAAGACGGTGGAGGACGCCTTCGCCGCCCTGCCGACCAAGATCAACGGCGTTATCGGCTACGAGTGGGGCACCAACGTCAGCCCGGAGAAGCTTGACCAGGGCCACACCCACTGCTTCTTTCTCACCTTCGCCAACGAGAAGGACCGCGACGCCTATCTGGTCCACCCCGAGCACAAGGCCTTCGGCAAGCTGCTGGGGCCCCATCTTGCCAAGGTGACGGTGCTGGACTACTTCGTCAAGCCCTGACCCGCGCCAAAGACCGGGCAGGCGGGACGCCTGCGCTACGGAGAGGCGCCGAGGGGCCCGGTTCGTAGCGCCGCCGTCCCGGCGGCCTTGTCTTCGCTTTCCGGGGCGCACACGCCCCGTCGCCGACCCCCGGAAATCTGGTATACTCCGCGCAAATCACCCCCGCGAAAAGGGAGAACCCTACCATGAAAGCGATCCTGGCGACGGAAGACGGGACGGTGCTGGAAGGCCGGGCCGTGGGCGCCGAGGGCGAGTCCGAAGGCGAGCTGGTCTTTAACACGAGCATGACGGGCTATCAGGAAATCCTGACGGACCCGTCCTATGCCGGCCAGATCGTCACCATGACCTACCCCCACATCGGCAACTACGGGGTGAACGGGGACGACGGGGAGTCCGGCCACCCCTACGTCCGCGGTTTTGTCATGCGCGAGTGCTGTTTCGAGCCGAGCAACTGGCGCGCCACGGCCAGCCTGCCGGAATACCTCCGCAGGCACAATGTCGTCGCCATTGACGGCGTGGACACCCGCCGCATCACCCGCCTCCTGCGCACGAAGGGCGCCATGAAGGCCGTCATCAGCACCACCGACCTGAACCCCGGCTCCCTCGTGGCCAAGGCCCGCGCGGGCGCCGACATGGCGGGCAGCGACTTCGTGAAGGAGGTCACCCTCCGCGAGCCGTCCGCCTGGCCCGCCCCGGCCGCGCCGAAGTACCGCGTGGTCGCCATGGACTACGGCATCAAGCGCAACATCCTGCGGCTCCTGGCCGACGCGGGCTGCGAGGTCACCCTGCTCCCCGCCACCGCCGGACCCGACGAGGTCATGGCCCTCAACCCCGACGGCGTCTTCCTCTCCAACGGCCCCGGCGACCCCGCCGCCCTGCCCTATGTCTACCCGACCGTCCAGGCGCTCATGGAAAAGCGCGTGCCCATCTTCGGCATCTGCCTGGGCCACCAGATCCTCGGCCACGCCTTCGGCGGCACCACCTACAAGCTGAAATTCGGCCACCGCGGCGGCAACCAGCCCGTCCTCAACACCGTCACCGGCAAGGTGGAGATCACCGCCCAGAACCACGGTTTCGCCGTGGACCCCTCCTCCCTCAACCCGGAGGACGTCGAGTTCACCCACCTGCACCTGAACGACAAGACCTGCTCGGGCATGGCCCACAGGAAGCTGCCGATCTTCAGCGTCCAGTACCACCCCGAGGCCTCCCCGGGCCCCCACGACAGCCGCTACCTCTTTGAGAAGTTCACCCGGCTCATGGACGACTACCAGGCCGCCAGGGCCGCCCAGTGACGGAAGGCCGGACATCCGCCCTGCTCATCTTCGATGTGGACGGCACCCTCCTCCAGACGGAGCGCGTGACCGTGCCCGCCGTCCAGCGCACCCTCCGCGCCCGCGGCCTCGCCGAACCCGACGCCGATGTCATCTGCTCCTTTTTCGGCAAGTCCGTCGCGGCCTATGAGGCCTGGCTCGCCTCCCTGTGCCCCCCCGGACAGATGGAGGAGATCGTCGCCGAAACCAACGCCCTCGAGCTGCGCCTCATCGGCGAGGAGGGCCGCCTCTACGACGGCGTCCCCGAAACCCTCCAGCGCCTGCGCGACGCCGGACACCGCCTCGCCGTCTGCTCCAACGGCCCCCGGGACTACGTGGACACCTTCCTCGACGCCCACGGTCTGCGCCCCCTCTTCCACGGCGTCCGCGCGCGCGGCGCAAGGCCCGAGGGAAAAACCATCATGGTCGGCGAACTCCTCGCCGAACTCGGCGGCGGCCCCGGTGCCGTCATCGGCGACCGCGCCGACGACCTCCGCGCCGCCCACGAAAACCGCCTCACCGCCATTGCCGCCGCCTACGGTTTCGGCAACCCCGCCGAACACCAGGAAGCCGACCTCCGCCTTGAACGCTTCCCCGACCTCCCCGGTCTGCTGGCCGGCCGCTTCTAGTCCCCCCCCGGCCGCGGCGCCCGCCTTTTCCGTCCTCTTCCCCCGCGTGACTCGGGCGCGGCGGGGGGAGTATCATGGCCCCGCCGCCGCGGATGGGCGCGGCGGGGAAGTGCGAAGGAGTGCGTCATGCTGGTGAGTTTCCTGGGCAGCGCGGGCGGGGAGGTGACGGGTTCGGCCAGTCTGGTGGAGAGCGCGCGCGGGCGCGTGCTGGTGGACTGCGGGATGTTTCAGGGGGGGAAGAAGGCGGACGCGCGGAACCGCGCGCCCTTTGCCTCGCGGCAGAAGCTGGACGCGGTGCTGGTCACACACGCGCATCTGGACCATTCGGGCCGCCTGCCCATGCTGGTGAAGGCGGGGGAGAAGTGCCTGTTTTACGGCACGCCGGCGACGAACGACCTGGTGGCGCTGATCCTGCGGGACGCGGCGCGGCTGATGGCGCAGGACGCGGAGCGCCAGAACCGGAAGCGGCAGCGGTCGGGCCAGCGGGCCGTGGAGCCGCCGTACACGGTGGACGACGCGGAGGAGGCCATCGCGCGGCTGACGCCGGTGCCCTACAACGAGCCGGTGGAGGTGGCCTCCGGCATCCGCGCCTGCTTCACCGAGGCGGGGCACCTGCTGGGCTCGTCGAGCATCCAGGTGTCCGTGGACGAGGAGGGGCGGACAAAGCGGGTGGTGTTTTCGGGCGACCTCGGCCCGAAGGGCGCGCCCATTCTCAAGGATTATGAGCCGTTCCACGAGGCCGACGCCGTGGTCATCGAGTCCACCTACGGCGACCGCGAGCACCGGCCCTTCGGCGAGACGGTGGCGGAGTTCGAGACCATCGTCCACGACACGGTGGCGCAGGGCGGCAAGATGCTCATGCCCACCTTCTCCGTCGGCCGTGCGCAGGTCATGACCATGATCCTCGCGGAGATGTTCCGCGAGGGCAAGGTGAAGCCCTTCCCCGTGTTCCTCGACAGCCCCATGGCCATTGAGGCGTCGCGCATCACCATGCGCCACCCGGAGCTGTTCGACGACGAGATGTCCGGATTCCTGCGCGAGGGGAACCTCGAGACCGACCTGAAGACCTACAAGGCCACGCAGACCGTGCAGGAGTCCATGGAGATCAACCAGGTGAAGGGCCCCTGCCTCGTCATGGCCGGCGCGGGCATGTGCACCGGCGGCCGCATCCTCCACCACCTGAAGCACAACCTCTGGCGCAACGGCACGCACGTGCTCTTCGTGGGCTACCAGGCCGCCGGGTCGCTGGGCCGCATGCTGGTGCAGGGCGCCAAGAGCGTCAACATCCACGGCGAAAAGATCGCCGTCCGCGCGCAAATCCACACCCTCGGCGGGTTCAGCGCCCACGCCGGCCAGAAGGACCTGCTCGCCTGGCTCGACGTCATGGCCCCGTGCCGCCCCAAGATCATCATCAACCACGGCGAGGACGAGGCCCGCAAGGCCCTCCGCGCCCGCATCCAGGAGCGCCACGGCCTCACCCCCGAACTGCCCGACGAGGGCACGGCGATCCACCTGTAACGGCGGGCGTCCATATCGTCCATGCTGTCCATATCGTCCATGTCGTCCATATCGTCCATGTCGGCTATGGTCCTTGGTCTATGGACGATATGGACAAAATGGACCGTATGGACGAGGGCGGAACTGGGCAGGGTTGACGCGGGGGGCGGAATTCCTGAATAATAAGCGGGATACTAAGGATTCCGGAAAGGGCGCCCATGAACATTTCCGCGCGTTGTGAGTATGCCTGCCGGGCGATGGCCGAACTGGCCCTGCACCACGGGGACGGGGCGGTGATCACGGTGCAGGAGCTGGCGAACCGGCGGCATATTCCGGAGAAGTACCTGGTGCACATCCTGCTCCAGCTCAAGCGGGCGGGCCTGGTGGCCAGTGTTCGGGGGGCGCAGGGCGGCTACGGCCTTTCGGAGAGTCCGGACCGGATCACGCTGCTGCAGATCGTGGCGGCCATTGACGGCCCGGTGCTGGCGCCGCTGCCGGTGGACGACGGCCGGTGCGAGGAGGTGAAGGCGGTGTGGGCTCGCATCGCGGGGGGGGTCCAGGGGTTGCTGGAAAAGATCAGCCTCCGGCAGATGGCGGAATTCTCCGGCCGGGAGCCGATGTACTACATATAGAAGGAGTTTTTTCATGCCCGCGATTCTGCACGATGATGAGCCGAAGGGGAACGCCCTGCGCGTTTTGGCGGACCGCTACATCCCCCGGGGCCTGAGCACCCGCACGCCGACCCAGGCCGCAGTGGTCCGCGCGAAGGGCTGCCGCCTGTGGACGGCGGACGGCCGGAAGCTCATAGACTTCACCTCGGGCGTGCTGGTGTCCAACCTGGGCTACGCACACCCGCTGTTTGAGAAGCGGCTGAAGGCGTACCGGCGGGGTGTGCCGCGCAACGCGTACAACATGGTGACGGAGCCGATGGTGGAGGCGTCGCGGCGGCTGGTGGTGTCCATGGCGCGGCGCAACCCGAACGCGCAGCAGGTGCTGTGGGCGGCGAGCGGGTCCGAGGGCGTGCAGAAGGCCATGTGGTCCGCCATGCACCTGCATCCGGAGAAGCCCATCCTCGTGGCCACGCGGGGCGGGTTCCACGGCAAGAAGGGCCTGGCCGCCGATGTGACGGGCGAGACCAGCCCGAACCCGAACGTCCGGTTCATTTCGTTCCCCCTGGACGCCCCCTTCACGGAGAAGGACTGCGAGCGCGAGCTGGCGGCGCTCTCCGCCGAGTGCGGCGGCCGCGCCGCGCTGCTGATCACGGAGCCCTACCTCGGCGCGCGGGGGTCCTACCACCCGCCCAAGTGGTACCACGCGATGCTGCAGGAGTGGTGCCACGCCGAGAACGCGGTTTTCATTTTCGACGAGGTGCAGTCGTGCTTCGGGCGCACGGGGAACATGTACGCCTTCGAGACCTACGGGGTGCGCCCGGACCTCGTCGTGCTGGGCAAGGGGCTGGCGAACGGCGAGCCCGGCGCGGCGGTCGTGGGCCGGGCCGACGTGCTCGGCGCGCTGGACTACGGCGAGGGCAGCGACACCTACAGCGCCACGCCGGGCACCTGCGCCGCCGTGTGCGCGGCCCTGGACGTGTTCCGGGAGGAGCGCGTGCTCGACCACGTCAAGAAGGCGTCCAAATGGCTGCGCGGCGGCCTGGCGCGCCTGCAGAAGCGCTTCCCCTTCATCCACGCCGTGCGCGGCGAGGGCATGGTCTACGGCGTCGAGATGACGGACGCCGAGACGGCGAACCGCTGCGTGCTCGAGGCCTACCGCGCGCGGGACAAGAAGGGCGTCCACTTTCTTGGGCCCCTCGCCCAGAAGGTGCTGCGCGTCAGCCCGCCCCTGGTGATGGACCGCGAGGAGATGGACGAGGCCTTCGCTTTGGTCGAGGAGGCCTGGAGCCGCATCGGGTAGCGCCGGGCGCGGCTGTGGTAGTATCTCCCCGGGGCGGCGAACGCCTTGTCGCCCGGAAGCGGCGGGAAATCGTTTCTCACACATGAAGACAACGCACACACAGCGCATCGTGGCGGCCCTTCTGCTGGTGGCCGCACTGCCTGGGGCGACCCAGGAGGCGGACAAGGAGGCGAAGGCGCGCGCGCGGGCCCTCCAGGCCGGCATGACCGGCGAACTCCTGGAAAACACCGATTTCTCGCAGTGGGACGGCGATAAGCCGGCCGGGTGGGGCGTCTGGAACCCGGCCAAGGGCTGCAAGGCGGTGCCCGGCCCAACGGGGCCCAACGGCGCGCCCTCGCTGGAGCTGGTGCCCGATGACGCCGGGTTTGTGGACCTGAACGCCCGGGTGCCCGCGGCGAACGGCATGCTGCACGCGGGGGACTCCCTGCTGCTGACACTGACGTTGAAGGCGGACCAGGGGGTGCCGATGGAGATTCTGCTGACAGTGGTGCACGGCGAGAGCGCCGGAGAGAAGACGGCGGCGAAGCTGCCCTTTAAAGGGGACGGCAACTGGAACACGATCCAGTACACCCTGCCGGCCCTTCCCCCCAACCCCGACCGGGTCGAACTGGCCATCCGGATGCGCGGCGCCAAGGAGGGCGCGGCCTATGTCAGCCGGGCCAGCCTCCGCGTGCTGCCCCCGGTGACCTAGCGCGCCGCGGCGGCCCCCGGAGCGAGCCCCCCATGAAGAAAGCCCTGCTGGTTATGGCGGCCATGACAACCCTCCCGTCCCTGTGCGCGGCGCAGCCCGGGGCGCTCGACGCGCTCCTGGGCGAGAACTGGTACGGGGTCTACATGAACGGCCAGAAGGCCGGCTACTCCACCAGCCGGGTGTCCCGGGACGACCAGGGCCGCGTGCATGTGGTGGAGGACGCGAAGTTCCAGGTGGCCATGTCGGGGTCGCGGCAGGACATGCGGGTCTTCTCGGAGCGGGTGTACACCGCCGACGGCGCGCTCATCGAGATCATCTCCGAGGTGGTGGACCCCGCCCAGGTCTCCCGTTTCCACGCCATGGTGTCGGACGGGGAGCTGCTCCTGGAGAGCACCGTCGGCGGCGTGGTGAAGGAGACCACCCTTCCCGCGCCGAACGAGACGGTGAACGACGCCCTGCACCTGGGGCTCTGGGCGCGCGGCACCCCCCAGGTCGGCGATGTCATCAACTTCTCCGTCTTTGAGCCCCTCTACGCCCAGGAGGTCGCCGGGGTCAGCCGCGTCGTCGGCGTGGAGGAGCGGGTGTTCAACGGCGTCCCCACAAAGGTCTACCACGTGCGCACGGCCATTGACCTCATGGCCATAGACTCCCAGAGCTTCGTCACCGAGACGGGCCTCACCCTGGAGGACGAGGTGGCCGGCATCCTCACCCAGCGGCTCGAGCCCGAGGACATCGCGAAGGACGTCTCGTACAGCAACGACGTCATCGTGTCCAACGCCGCCCTGGTGGAAACGCCCGTGCAGGACCCCCGCAACCGGGAGCGCCTCCGCCTCGCCCTGCGCGGCCCCGTCAACGAGAACCACACCTTCAACGACGACCGCCAGCGCATGGCGAACCGGGGGGACCATTACGAGTTCCTGTCGCGGCGCGCGGACCTCGACGCCTTCGAGCCCGCCCTGCTCCCCGTCACCGAGGAGGGTGTGATCCGCCACCTCAAGCCCACCGCCTTCATCCAGAGCGACCACCCTAAACTGCTGGAAAAAGCCCGCGAGATCGCCGGCGAGGAGAAGAACACCCTCGAAATCTCGCGGAGACTCTGCAAATGGGTCCACGACAACGTGCGCAGCTCCTTCTCCGCGCGCCTGTCCAACGCCCTGGAGGTGCTCGAGCACCGCGAGGGCGACTGCACCGAGCACAGCGTCCTGTTCATCGGCCTCGCCCGCGCGGCCGGCATCCCCGCACGCGAGGTCGCCGGTCTCATCTACATCGGCGGCGCCCAGCCCGGCTTCTACTTCCACCAGTGGGCCGCCGTCTGGGTCGGGCGCTGGGTGGACGTGGACCCCACCTTCGACCAGCCCGCCGCCGACGCCACCCACGTCAAGCTCGCCGAGGGCGACCTCTACCGCCAGGCCCGCATCATCCCCATCATCGGCAACCTCAAGATCGAGGTGCTTCCGGACGACGGCCCCGACCTCTTCGCCGAGGCGGCCGCCGCCGAAGCCGCCGCGCAGCCCGACGAAAAGGGCGCCGGGGAGCCCGAGCCGGAATCCGCCGGCGCCGACGCCCCGGCCGCGGAAAAGGCCGGCGGCTGACGGGGTCCCCTGATTGCCGGATCTGAGGCGGGAGCCGCGACCGCCGCAGACAAAAGCGCCCCTGGAGCGACTTCAGGTTAAGATGCGGCATTCCAAGAGGACGTCCGGCAGGCACACCGAGGTGGCACGGGCTTCCAGCCCGTGTCTTGGGTCATGGATGCAACCCAAGAAACACGGGCTGGAAGCCCGTGCCACCTCGGAGTCTGTCCCCGCCATCTTCCTTTCGATACGGCATTTCAACCTTGAATTGCCCTGATCGCCGGACAAGACGGGCGGGAGCCGGAGCCTGGGCGGGGGGATAGGCAAGAGGTTTCCTCCCTCGCTGGTATTCCCGCCAATGAGGCAGGCTGTCGGGAACGTCCGCTAATGAAGTAGACGTCTTCTGCCGCAGCACAGGTCTCCGGTTGGCCCTCCATGCCCGAGCCCCAGACGTGAAGAAGGAGGGAAGCGGGCACCCTCGGCATCCCGGAGGGATGCGGGATATTAGCCGGTGGTTGAGCGTCAGCGCCACCACCGGGCAACAGACCATGCTCTCCTCTTGAAGAACCCCGGCAGGGGTTCAGGACGCGACGGCTCCTGTTGGCCCCGGAGTCCCGCACCCCTACCGGGGTGCCAGAAAGGGGAGGGGGGGCCGTTTCCGGTGGTATCGCTGACGCTCAACCACCGGCTAATGTCCCCCACCCCTCCGGGGTGAAAAGGGACAGGAAGACATGGTCCATTTCGCTCCAACAAGGGCGATGCCGGGGGCGAGTTCCCCCCAAGGCGAGAGACACTGCCGTTCCCCAGCCTGGCATGCCTCCCCTGCTTCCCATTCCCCCGAAAACAGAAAGGGCCCGGAACCGTTCGGTTCCGGGCCCTTGACGATCAGGTCAGGGGGCCGCCGCGATCAGGAGAGCGCGGGGGCCAGCACGCCGAGGGTGTTCGCCACCAGCTTGTTGCACAGCGTGTCCGTGGCGTTCTCGCTGTACCGCTGGAACTCCACGTGGCCGTCCATGAACAGGATGTTCGAGCCGCCGGGGATGTGGTTGTAGGCCGCGGGATCAATGGCCACGAAGTCGAACATGATCGGCACGGTGCTCTGCGCCTGGGCACTGGCACCGGGGTTGTTGATGTCCGTTATCAGGAAACGCTCGATGCCGTCACGGAGACGGTAGATTGTCTCGCCGCCGCCGTTGCCAAGGCCCCGACCGGCGTGGATGCCGCTCATTTTCACATCACCGTCAACGTACTTTGCAAGCCCGGCCGGATTGTTCAAATTCGCAATCAAACCGCCCGTCGTAAGCGACTCAAGCAAGGCGATGATCTGCGGAAGACCGCCGGTGGCCATGTCGGAGGGGATCACTTCAGAGGTGGTGCCATTGTCGAAGGTATCCATGAGCTGGGCGACGGTGGAAAGGTCGGCACCGGGGACTGTGTAACCAAACTGGTCAAAGACCCAGCCCACATAGCCGTAGCTGGAGTCCACAAGGCTGGCGCAGTGCTGGGGAGTGGTGGGGCTAATGTAATCGAGACAGGGCTGACCGTCCGGGCCGACAATCCCTTCCTGCGCATCGCCCAGACCGGGATCAGACGGGCAGAACAGCAGGTTGCCGTCCGTCAGGTACTCGGGATACAGCGAGAAAAGGTTCGGGCCGAGGTCGAAGACCAGCGTTTGGCCCCCGCTTTCATTGCGAAAATACCCAAGCTGGAGGGTCGGATATGCGCCTTTGGCCTCGTTGCTGTACATCTTCATGACGAGGCCCCACTGCTTGAGATTGTTCTGGCAGGAGGCGCGGCGGGCGGCCTCGCGGGCGCGGGCCAGGGCGGGCAGCAGGATGGCTGCCAGGATGCCGATGATCGCGATCACGACCAGCAGCTCGATGAGGGTAAAACCACGTTTGCGCATTTCATTTTCTCCTTGTTTCAGGGTGCAACGTTAACCTAGGAACTCCTTACCAACGGCATCACCGGCGCATTGGTAGAACCAATCTTACACCATTTCCCCCCGGATGTCAACCCCCCGTACGGGAAATTTTTCCCGGCCGCGCCAGCCCTTCCGACAGAGTAGACGCGGCATCCTGCCGCGTTCTTTGGGCCGACGCAAGACCGGAAGAACGCGGCAGGATGCCGCGTCTACCTTGTCCCCCTTCGGGCGGTTGCGCCGGGGTGCCCCGGCATCGGATAATTTCCCCCGGACAGGCGGGGAACACACGGGAACACACATGGCAACGGCATTGGCCATATTGGGATGGACGCTGTTTGGCCTGGCGATTCTCGCCGGGCTGGCGCTGAATCTGGCGGGGCTTTTTGGCAACTGGGTGATTCTGGGTGCCGTGGCGGGGGCGTGGGTGTGCACGGGGTTTGACCGGTTTGGCCCCTGGACCCTGCTGGCGCTGGGGGCGCTGGCAACGCTGGGCGAGGTGGCCGAGACGGCGGCGTCGGGCTACGGCGCGGCGCGTTTCGGCGGGGGGAAGGGGGCCGTGGCGGCGTCGCTGGCGGGCTGCATCGCCGGGGCGGTTCTGGGCACGCCGGTGTTCCCGGTGGTGGGGACGCTGGCCGGGGCCTGCGTGGGGGCGTTCCTGGGGGCGGCGCTCTATGAGCTGCTGGTCAAGGGGAAGACGGCGGCCGACTCGGCACGGACGGGCACCGGGGCGGCGCTGGGCCGCATCGGCGGGTTGGCGGTGAAGCTGGGGCTGGGACTGGTCATGCTGGCCGTGTCGGCGGTGAATTTCTAGGCGCCCGCCCTGCCGGGAACGAGGTCGCTTCGGTCGCTTGCGCTCCCTGCCAAGAAAGTACCGGATTCGCTGGAGCGGCCGTGCCCCTGGGATCGCCAAGCTTCCCCTTGGCTTTCGGGGAAAAACGGAGCGACTGGGCCCGCGCGGAAGAACCCAAGAGGCCAAGCTGGAGCTTGGCGAGCCCAGGGGGCGCGCGGTTTGGGCGATGGAGGGCGCCGAAGCCGTGGCGGGACGGGAGGGGCGCGCGGCGTCTCCTTTTGGAGTGCGGCGGCAACGACGCCGCTTTGGTTCCCGGGAAAGAGCTGCCGGGAGGGGTGCGGCATGGATCCTCCCCGGGCAAAGCGGTGTCGCCGCTTC
>JAAYBR010000086.1 GCA_012730045.1 Candidatus Hydrogenedentota bacterium
CCGAGGTGGCACGGGCTTCCAGCCCGTGTGTCTTGGGCTGCAGCCATGACCCAAGACACGGGCTGGAAGCCCGTGCCACCTCGAAGTCCGTCCCCGCCGTCTTCCTTTCGATACGGCATTTCAACCACAAAATGCCCTAGCACGCGGGCGCGGGGGGCTTGCGGGGGCGCGGCGGGGGTGCGTATGATTCGTTTATGGATGACTTGGACGAAAAAAAGCGCCCGGAGGATGCGGCGGAGGACACATGCGTGGGCACCTGTTTTGCCTGCATTCCGGACTGCCCCCGCCGGAAACAGCCGTCCCCTCTCGGCCGGAAGAAAGCCCCGGCGTCCGGGAAAAGCGGGAAACGGGGCGTTTCCGCATCTGGAAAGCGCGTCAGGGGGAAAGGACCGAAAGCAGGATCCGCCTGACCCACTCCGTCTCCTCCGACTCCAGCCCTGTGGTCAGCAGGGGAATCTGGTAGGGGTAGAGTCCCGCCACGAGGCGGTGCGCCACCGCCCAGAGGCACACGGCGCAGAGGCACAGCCCCAGGAACGCGCCGATGTTGCGCCGGAAAAGCCCGATGGCCAGGCCGGTCCCCGCCAGCCACCGGCGCGCGCCGGCCGCGGCGGCATGGCGGCGCCGGAAGTCCCCGGAGGCGTTGCGCCACTGCATCCACGCCGCAACGGGGGTCAGCGCCAGGGACGCCATGACGGCGGCGTTCCAGAAGACCCCCGCAGCCGCCCCCATCCAGGCGGGACTCTCCAGGGGGGCGCCGCGGCTGAACAGCATCAGGGCGGCAAACCAGACGGCGGCGACGCCGCCGTGCAGGGCGGAAGCGCGGAGGGGCGAGGGGATGTTTTTCGCGTCCGACGCGGCCGCGCCGAAACCGATGCCGGCGGCGCAGAGGAGGAGATAGAGCGCCGTCAGCAGGGCGAGCGTCTTTCCAACGGCGGCCAAAGGGGCCTTGAGGCGGTCCGCGTGCGCCTTCAGCACCCCGCCGCGCCGGTTCTCGAAATCCGCCAGACCGTCCCGCGCCTGGGTGAGGAGGGCGTCGAGGGCGTCCAACGACGCGGCGGCGGCGGTGTCCCCGCGCGCCTCGGCGATGCGGCGGCGCAGTTTCAACGCCTCCGCCTGGATGCGCAGCCCCTCTTGGGCGCGGTCCGCGCGGAGAAGGCCTTCCGCCGTCTTGGGGTTTCCCGCGATCATGGCGCCCGTGGCGGCGATTTCGCGCAGCCAGGCGTCCCAGTCCCTGAAATCATTGCCCGCGATGTCCCGTTCCGCCCGTGACAGGATGTTTCCGGTCATGCGCCGCAGGGGCGCGAGGCACCGCGCGGCCAGCTCCCGCTCCCTGTCCGCGTGCCAGGCGCCCCGCCCGGGCAGGGTGGCGTGCCAGAGGGGCTCGGGAAAGAGCACGGGATCCCCCGCGCTGTTGGTGCGCACGAGCAGCGCCATCACCTCGCCCAGGTCATCCTCCGGTCCGAGGGAGGCATGCAGGGCGGCGGCCTCCAGATAGCGGGGCAGGGCGTTGCGGGGGGGATGCAGGGCGGCGGCGCGGAAGCGCTCCCGGGCGTCCACCGGGCGGCCGGCGTCCAGCAGGGCGCAGCCGAACTTCACCAGGAGGAAGGCGTTGCGGGGGTCGAGGCGCAGGGCCTGCTCGTAGGCGGGCAGCACGAGGTCGGACTCCTCGACGTCTGCCAGCGCCTCCAGGTAGCGGGCCGTTGGCGGGTCGTTCACCAGGGCGTCCCGTTTCACGGCGTTGCGCAGGATGGGCCGGGCGGACTCCCGGGCGTGGCTCAGGGCCATGCGGTACTGGGTTTCCGACCGGTCAAAGCGGAGGTAGCCCTCGGCGAACCAAAGGGACAGGCAGAAGAAGACGCACGCGGACACACAGTAGCGGTAGGTGCGCCGGTTGCGGCGCAGCCGCGCCACGTCGCCGACGGAGGCGCCGTCGTGTCCGGGCGTCCCGGCGTCCATTTCCTACGCCTCGCCGCCCATGAGCCTGCGGGCGATCTTCTTGCCCTCCTCCACGCCGGGCTGGTCGAAGGTGTTGACGCCGTAGAGCCTGCCGGCCACGGCGGTCTCCACCTCCATCATGTAGAGGAACTGCGCCACGGTGTGGGCGTTGAGCACGGGCAGCGTCACCTGGATCACGGGGCGCGCGGCCGCCTTGAGGGCGTCCATGGTGCCGCGCAGCTCGGCGGCCATCAGGCGGTTCATGCTCTTTCCGCGCAGGTAGTCCAGCCCGGGCACCTGGGGGAGCGTGTCCGCGATCTTGAGCGCGGTCCCGAACTTGGCCACTTCGATGACGTTGAAGACCTTGTTGTTCGGCCCCTCGCAGTAGAGCTGCACCTGCGAGTGCTGGTCCGTGGCGCCGAGGGCCTTGATGGGCGTCTGCCCGGTGAAGACCTCGTCCCCGCTCAGGCCGAAGCGCTTGCCCAGGCTTTCCGCCCACAGCTGGCGGTACCAGTCCGCCACGTCGCGCAGGCCGTCCGCATAGGGCATCATGACCGACATGGTCTTGCCCTTCCGCGTGTCGAGCAGGTACTGGAACACGGCGCGCAGGCAGGCCGGGTTCTCCTCCACGGAGGCCAGGGAGCACCGCGCGTCCATGGCGGCGCAGCCCTCGCGCATCGCGTCGAGGTCCATGTTCAGCATCGCCGCGGGGAACATGCCCACGGGGGAGAAGACGGAGAAGCGCCCGCCCACGTTGAGCGGGATCGGGAAGGAGACGAGGTTGTACGCGTCCGCCACGGGGTGCAGCAGGCTCTTCGGGGCGTCGGGGTGGCGGGGGCTTGTGGTGACCACCAGATGGTCGGCCAGCGGCGCGCCCTTGAGCGCCTTCTCCAGCTGGTCCACCACGATCATGAGCTGGCTGATGGTCTCCGCCGTGCCGCCGGACTTCGAGATGACGTTGAAGAGGGTCTTCTTCGCCGGGCACAGGCGCAGCATGGCCTTGAAGGTCACGGGGTCAATGTTGTCCATGACAAACAGCCGGGGGCCGCGCCGTTTGCCCCGCGAAAGCAGGTTGTAATAGGGCGGGTTGAGGGCCGTCTGGAGGGCCGTCAGGCCCAGGGCGGACCCGCCGATGCCCAGCACCACCAGGTTCTCGTAGCCGAATTGGGCGAAATGCGCCGCCTTCTCCTTCACGCCGGCGAAGGCCGCGTCGTCCTTGTACAGGTCGTAGAAGCCGTACTTTGCCGCCGCCCGCTCCCCACTGAGAATGGAGAGGATCTCCAGGGCGCGGGGCTCCAGTTCGGCGAGCTCCGCCGGACTCACCCCATGGGCGGCGCCCACGGCGGCGGCTTTGGCCCGGGCCACATTTACTTTGATGTCGAGAGGCTTGGTCATGTGGTTTTTCCTGTTTTTCGGCGCGCGTCAAAGAAGCCGCCGAGTTTTGCCAGCACGGTCTCAGACGGTCCGGCGTCCACGGTCAGGTCGGGGAGGGACTTCAGGAAAATCCTCCCGTAGTATTTGGTTCTCACCCGCCGGTCCAGAATGACCACGGCCCCCCAGTCAGTCCGCCGCCGGATGAGGCGGCCAAAGCCCTGCCGGAACTTAATGACGGCCTGGGGCACGGAATACTCCATGAAGGCATTTCCTCCGGCGGCCTCAATCGCCCCGGCACGGGCCTCCTGAACAGGCTCCGTGGGCACCCTGAAGGGCAGTTTTGGCAGTATAACACACTGCAAAGCGTCCCCGGCAACGTCCACGCCCTCCCAGAAACTGTCCGTGGCGAAGAGCACGCTGGAGGTGTCGCGCCGGAACTCCTCCAGCAGCTGGGTGCGGGTGGCCTTGCCCTGGCAGAGGGCCGTGATGCCCGCCGCCCGCAGGCGGTCCTCCAGTTTCCGGTAGGCGTGGTTCATGGCGGCGAAGGAGGTGTACAGCACGAAGGCGTGGCCCCGGGTGTGCTCCAGCACCTGCCAGACCGCCTCCACCCCCTGCTCCAGGAAGGCCCGGTCGCCGGGATCGGGAAGGTCCGTGGGCACGCAGACCATGACCTGGCTCTTGAAGTCGAAGGGGGAGTCCAGGGCCAGGGTCTTGATGCGCTCTCCGGCGACCAGATTGAGCCCCAGCCGCTGGAAGAAGTAGGCGAATTTCCGCTCGACCGTGAGGGTGGCCGAGGTCATGACCAGGGTGGTGAACTGCGGGTACACCCACTCGGCGAGGGGTTTCCCCACCTCCAGGGGGCAGCGCACGACGCGCACGTACCGGTCATTGTCGCTGTCCATCTCCACCCAGCGCACCGTGTTCTCCTGGAGCGTCTCGCTGGTGCACTCGGCCAGCGTGTTCGCCACCGCCTCCAGCCGCATCCGGCAGGCGTTCAGCTCCAGCGCCTCCGACACCAGCGGCGGCTCCGCGTCGTCCGGACCCCGCGGGATGTCGCCCAGTCTCCGGACCAGCGCCTCCAGCACCCGCGACAGCGCGCGGACGGCCTCCACGGCGGGCAGGGTGCAGACCGTGTGCGCCTCCCGGAGTTCGGGCTTTGCCAGCACCTCCTCCGTGAGCCGCCACTTGATCTCCCGGCCGATCTGGCCGCTGAGTGCCCCCGCCAGGTCGCGCAGGGTGGTGAAGACCGTCTCCAGCGCGTCGCGCGCCGCGTCCAGGGCCGGCGCGGCATCCTTTTCCAGCAGGTCCAGCAGCCGGGCATAGTCCTCCGCCGGGAGCTGGAAGCACTCCCGGGCCAGTTTGAAGCGCACCAGCGGGAACAGCCCGCGCTCGCGCCCGCCCTCGGTGCGGTGGAGGCGGTTCAGCTGCATCCGCGCGCCCAAGCGCGTGGCCGACACGCCGAGGTACTCCGTGGCCGAGTCCTCCACGGAGTGCGCCTCGTCCAGAATAAGCCGGTGGAAGGCCGGCAGCACGGCCATGGACGTGAAGTCGTCCGCCTCCTTCTTCACCGCCAGGTCGGAAAAGAGCATGTGGTGGTTGACCACCAGCACGTCCGCGCCCGCCATGGCGCGGCGGGCCTTCCCCACGAAGCACTTCTGCTGGTTGGGGCAGCGCCCCATGGCGCAGGTGTCCGCCTCGCTGCGGATTTTCTCCCACAGGTCGCGCGACGGCACGAACGACAGGTCGGACAGGCTGCCCTCCTCCGTCGTGCGCGCCCATTCGGCCACCGCCTCCAGCTGCACCTTCGCGGACTCCTCCTCGAACAGCGTCATCTCGGCCAGCGCGTTCCCCAGTTTCCGCAGGCAGAGGTAGTTGTTGCGGCCCTTGACGAGGCACGCGGCGAACTCCAGCCCGAGTGCCCGCCGGATCAGCGGGATGTCCTTGTGGATGATCTGCTCCTGGAGGTTGATGGTCCGCGTGGAGATCACCACGCGCTCCTTGTTGCGCAGGGTCCACAGGATCGCGGGCAGCAGGTAGGCGAAGGTCTTGCCGACCCCCGTGGGCGCCTCGATCACCGCGAAGCCGTCCCCGTTGAAGGCCTCCGCGATGGCCTCCATCATGGCCGACTGCTGGGGCCGCAGCTCAAAGCCGGCCAGATGCCGCGCCATGGGGCCGTCCGGCCGGAAAAAGGCCTGCAACTCCGCCGCCGCCAGCCGCGCCGCCTTCTTCCGCGTGAAGGGCTCCACCACCACATAGACCGAGTGCGCCTCATTGTCCACGATGAACATGCCGTGGCCGTGGGCGGCGTAGGCCGACGCCAGCGCCAGGTCCGGCCCGCTCGGCGACAGGTTGCCCGACGGGTGGTTGTGGATCACCACATCCCGGATGTCCAGCCCCTCAAACAGCGCGGGCACCGTGTCGCTGTTTCCCCGCGCCAGCACCCGCACCGCCGACACCCGCCCGTCCTCCGCCAGCGTGCCCGCCAGAAAAACCTCCTGCCCGCCGGCCTCGGCGACGGCCTCCTGCGCCTGCGCCAGCGCCTCCGGATGGAAGCGCCGCAGGCTGTCTTCGCCTATGCTGTCGCGGGGCATGGGGGTCCTTCGGGATGGCGCCGGAAACACCTCACGGCGCAAACGGGTGAAAAACAGGCCGTAGTATAGCCGAAAGGCGCGACCGGGGCGCAGTGCGCGCGGAGCGCGCTGCGGAACCCTGAGACACCCCGTTGGCCCCAGTGGCGCGCAGAGCGAAGCTCCTTGGAGTGCGGCAGCTTGCTGCCGCCTTTCTCCGCGCGGGCTTGCCCGCGCGCGGGGGCTCCGTGACGAAACTGGGCGGGACGTTTTTCCGAATCTTGCGCGGGCCCCGGTCTGAAAGGCGCAAGCAAGCTTGCGCACTCCAAGGCGCGCTGCGCGCGCGCGCGGGGAGCACGGGCAGCGTCCCGTGTTCCCGGCCCTCTTTGGCCAACCATCTCAACCCCGGCGGTGCACAGAGCGAAGCTCCTTGGAGTGCGGCAGCTTGCTGCCGCCTTTCTTCGCGCGGGCTCGCCCGCGCGCCAAACGAAAAAGTTGATGCCGGGCGTACTAGCGGGCTACCATGGCTGAACGGGGCGGGTGGCCCGAAAATGACCACCACAAGCGCGGGGGCCTGACCGGTCCCAAGAGTCAAGGGCGGACAGGCATGGAAGAAAACAGGGTTGCGGCGAATTCGGGGATCATTGACAACCAGCGCAGGGGGAAAGTGGCGGAGTTTCTCAAGGCGCACATTGTCGAAGGCAGTGCCCTGTCCGTTGTTTCCGCGTATTTCAACATTTATGCCTATGGGGCGCTGTCGGCCCATCTGGACCGGATTGGCGGCATGCGTTTCCTCTTCGGGGAGCCGGGCAACGTCACCACTGTGGACCCAGAGCGCTCCGAGAGCAAGGCTTTCACAATCCAGGGGCGGGGATTGTCCCTTGAGAATCAGCTTCACCAGAAGGAAGTCGCCCTCCGGTGCGCCCGGTGGATCGAGGATAAGGCCGAAATCCGCTCCATACGCGAGTCCAACCTTCTCCACGGGAAGCTCTACCACATCCACGACGGCCACCGGGAGCACGCCCTCCTCGGCAGCTCCAACTTCACCCTCCGCGGGCTGGGCGTGGCCGCCACCCCGAACATTGAGCTGAATCTGGTGGTGGACGGCGACCGCGACCGGGCGGACCTTAAGGCCTGGTTCGACGAGCTGTGGGGGGATGCGGACCGTGTCGAGGACGTCAAGCAGAAGGTGCTCGAAACCATCGCGAAGCAGTACACGGACCACTCCCCGGAGTTCGTGTACTTCAAGACGCTCTTTCATGTGTTTGATCGGTTTTTGCAGGAGGGGGACGACGACGCCCGGCTCTTCGACCGGACCGCCATCGTGGACACGGACATCTGGCGCGCCCTCTACGACTTCCAGAAGGACGGCGTCAAGGGCGCCATCAACAAGATCAACGCCCACAACGGCTGCATCCTCGCCGACAGCGTCGGCCTCGGCAAGACCTACACCGCCCTCGGCGTCATCAAGTATTTCGAGCTGCGCAACCACCGCGTGCTCGTGCTCTGCCCCAAGAAGCTCAAGGACAACTGGACGGTCTACCTCGCCCAGAACAACAGCACCCTGAACCCCTTCCTGCGCGACCGCTTCGCCTACACCGTCCTCGCCCACACCGATCTCTCCCGCGACGGCGGCCAGTCCGACGGCATAGACCTGGGCACCCTCAACTGGGGCAACTACGACCTCGTCGTCATTGACGAGTCCCACAATTTTCGCAACAACACGCGGGGCCGCCAGGACGAGGACGGGAATGTCATCCGAAAGAGCCGCTACGAGCGCCTCATGAAGGACATCATTGAGGCGGGGGTCAAGACCAAGGTGCTCCTTCTCTCCGCCACGCCGGTCAACAACGACCTAAGAGACCTGCGCAACCAGATTTACATCGCCACCGAAAACAATGACAACGCCTTCTCGGAGTCCTTTGGGGTGCCAAGTATCAACGCAACCCTCTCCACCGCGCAGAAGACCTTTACGGAATGGGCGCGCGGCCAGGGCGACAAAGACGTCCGGGTGCTCATGGACCGCCTGCCCGCCGGTTTTTTCACCCTCCTCGACGAGCTGACCATTGCCCGCTCCCGCAAGCATATCCAGCGCTACTACAAGGCCACGCTGGCGGAGATTGGCAGTTTCCCCCGCCGCCTCAAGCCGATTTCCCTCATCTCGGAGATAGACCTGAAAGGGCGCTTCCTCTCCTACGACCGCCTCAACGACGAAATTGCAAACTACCAGCTCTGCCTGTTCAATCCCTCCCGATATGTCCGGGAGAAGTTCCAGGCGATTTACCAGGAGGACAAGTACAAGAACTTGTCCCAGGCCAACCGCGAGCGTTTCCTCATCGGCATGATGAAGGTCAACTTCCTCAAGCGTCTCGAAAGCTCCGTCCACTCCTTTGCCGTCACCATGGCGCGCACCGTTGACAAGATTGAAGTCTTGGAAAAACGCCTGAGGGCGGCCAAGGAACAGGGTTCGCGCGCGGTCACGCTGACGGTCCAGGAGGATATGTTCGCCCCCGAGCAGCTCGAAATAGAAATGCCCGGAGATGAGTGGGAATTGTCGAACGTCTCCGAGGTCATTGGCCGCCGAGAGTTCCAGATAAAGCACCTTGATGTGGACCAGTGGCTCAAGGACCTGGCGAAGGACAAGCAGCAGCTCTCCATGCTCTCCAGCCACGCCCAGGCCGTCACCGCCGACCGCGACGCCAAGTTGCGCGACCTGCGCGGCATTATCGAGGAAAAGGTCAAGCACCCGACGGTCAACAGCCGCGGCGAGGCCAACCGCAAGGTGATTGTGTTCTGCGCCTTTGCCGACACGGCGGCCTACCTCTACGAGAACCTCGAGACATGGGCCAGGGAGGAGCTGGGCATCCACATCGCCCTCGTGTCCGGCGGCACCCGGCCCAACCGCACCACCCTGGGCCGCCCCAATTACACGGATATCCTCGTCAACTTCGCGCCCCGGGCCAAGCAGCGCGACAAGATGCCCGCCTTCCCGCAGAACGAGGAGATTGACCTCCTCATCGCCACCGACTGCATCAGCGAGGGCCAGAACCTCCAGGACTGCGACCTCCTCGTCAACTACGACATCCACTGGAACCCCGTCCGCATCATCCAGCGATTCGGGCGCATTGACCGAATCGGCAGCCTGAACAAGGAAATCCAGCTCGTCAATTTCTGGCCCACCCCCGACCTCAACAAGTACATCAACCTCAAGAACCGCGTCGAGGCCCGCATGGCCCTCGTGGACCTCTCCGCCACCGCCGAGGACAACATCCTCCAGGCCGACGACCTCCGCGAGCTGATCCAGGCCGACCTCCGCTACCGCGACCGCCAGCTCCTCCGGCTCAAGGACGAAATCCTCGACCTCGAGGACTTCAACGAGTCCGTCGCCCTCAGCGAGTTCAACCTCAACGACTTCCGCATGGAGCTTGCCAACTACATCGCCGCCAACCGCGAGCGCCTCGAAAAGGCCCCCTTGGGCCTCTACGCCCTCGCGCTCCCGGACTCCGAATATCCCCAGGTCCGCCCCGGCGTCATCTTCTGCCTCCGCCACACCGGCGAGGGCCGGGGCAACGAGGCCGTCAACCCCCTCCACCCCTACTTCCTCGTCTACATCCGCGACGACGGCGAGGTCCGCTACACCTTCACGAGCCCCAAGCAGATTCTCGAAATCTACCGCTCCCTCTGCCTCGGCGTCGGCGAGCCCTGGCGCGGTCTCTGCGACCTCTTTGACCGCGAGACCGACAACGGCCGGGACATGGCGCACTACAGCGCGCTCCTGCAAAAGGCCGTCGCCTCCATCGCCGCCACCTTCCGCAAACGCGCCGCCTCCGGCCTTCAGTCCGGCCGCGGCTTCGTCCTGCCGAACGCCCGCGAGCAGGTTCAAGAGGACACGGACCTCGAACTCATCACCTGGCTGGTCATCAAGGAGGACATTGCATGAGCGGTGGCGCCCCCGTGACAGCGGCCCTCGCCCAGTTCCAGACCCTCCCGCTCAAGGATGCCGCCCGCCAGCTCTTTGCGAAGCTGGGGTACGAGAGCGACCGGTTCCTCGCCGGCGCGGGCTCCACGCCGCAGGACTTCCTCGGTCACTTCGCCGCCGGCCGCCCCTTCGACCAGGCCAAGGCCCTCGTCCCCGAGTGGACATCCGCCGACCTCCTCTTCCAGCTCACGGACCAGGAGCTCAGCCGCGAATACAGCCTTTTCACCGACGACTCCGTCCAGCGCGGCCTGCTCAAGTCGTACGTCTTCGTCGCCATCGGGCTCAAGGGCCGGGACTACGCCCGCGGCAAGTTCTCCGCCGTCGCCCGCCAGATCAACCGCCTCTTCCCCATGCCCGTCATGGTGCTCTTCAGGCACGGCGACCGCCTCACCATCGCCGTCATCAACCGCCGCCGGAACAAGCTCGACGACAGCAGGGACGTCCTGGAAAAGGCCACCCTCATCCGCGACATCAGCTTCGCCCAGCCCCACCGCGGCCACCTCGACATCCTCGCCTCCCTCGCGCTGCCCAATCTGGTCCACCCGCAGAAGAAGCCCATCACCGACTTCGACACCCTCCACGCCGCGTGGGAGCAGATATTCAACGTCGAGCTGCTCAACGAGCGCTTCTACCGCGAGCTGGCCAACTGGTACTTCTGGGCGCTCCCGCAGGTCAAGTTCCCCGACGACCTGGAGCCCAATGAGGAGAAACGCCGCGCCACCGGCCTCATCCGCCTCCTCACCCGCCTCATCTTTTGCTGGTTCATCAAGGAAAAGGACCTCATCCCGGAAAAGCTCTTCCACCCCGCAGACCTCGCAGGAATCCTCAAAGACTTCGATCCCGAGAGCGAGACCAGCTCCACGTACTACCTCGCCATCCTCCAGAACCTCTTCTTCGCCACGCTCAACCAGCGCATGGGCAGGGACAGCACCGGCAAACCGTACCGGTTCTTCGCCCGGGACGAGGGGTTTCAGAAGAACCGCGCCACCTATGACGTCAACACCCTCTACCGCTACGAGAGCCTCTTCGCCGTTTCCGAGGAGGAGGCGCTCGCCCTGTTCGAGGACATCCCCTTCCTCAACGGCGGCCTCTTCGAGTGCCTAGACCGCACCGAAGACGGCACCGACCGAAAGCTTTACCTCGACGGCTTCTCCCGCATCGCCAGGAAGCGCCCGCATGTCCCCGACCGCCTCTTCTTCGACAGCGGGGAAACCGCCGACCTCTCTGAAGTCTATGGCGACAAGAAACGGAAATCCGAAAAGGTCACCGGCCTCATCACCCTCCTGAACCGCTACAAGTTCACCATCGTTGAAAACACCCCCATAGACCAGGAAATCGCCCTCGACCCCGAGCTGCTCGGCAAGGTCTTTGAAAACCTCCTCGCCTCCTACAACGAGGAGACCAAGACCACCGCCCGCAAGCAGACCGGCTCCTTCTACACCCCGCGCCCCATCGTGGACTACATGGTGGACGAGTCCCTCAAGGCCCACCTCACCCGCGCCCTCGTGGAACAGGCCACCATGAAGGAGCCCGACGCCCGCGCCGGACTGGACATTCTCTTCGCCTACACCGAGAGGGAGCACGCCTTCTCCGACGCCGAAGTCGCCTGCCTCATCGCCGCCATTGATTCGCTGAAAGTCCTCGACCCCGCCTGCGGCTCCGGCGCCTTCCCCATGGGCGTCCTCCACAAGCTCGTCTATATCCTGGGCAAGCTCGACCCCGAGAACGACCTTTGGAAGCGGACCCAATTGGCCAAGCTCGACTCCGCCCCCATGCGCGAGGAGCTGGAGCGCGCCTTCGCCGACAACAACGACGACTACGGACGCAAGCTCTACCTCATCGAAAACTGCCTCTACGGCGTGGACATCCAGCCCGTCGCCATCCAGATCACCAAACTCCGCTTCTTCATCTCCCTCGTCTGCGACCAGCGGACCAACCGGAACAAGAAGGAAAACCACGGCATCCGCCCCCTGCCCAACCTGGAGACCAAGTTCGTCGCTGCGAATAGCCTTATCGGACTGCCGGAGTTGGATCAGATGGAACTGGTCGATTCCCGTGTTTACGAAATCGAAGCGGAGATCGAATCCCTCTACCACAGTCACTTCTCAATCCAGCGACGCGACCAGAAGCTTACCCTCCAGCGCCAGATCAAAGCCCTCCGTCAAGACCTCGCCACGCTCCTCGCCGACACTGCCATGTCTCCGTCGAAGTCCAAACTCGTCGCCGGGTGGGACCCCTTCGATCCGCAAACCTCCGCAGGCTTCTTCGAGCCGCACTGGATGTTCGGCATTTCAGTAGCCGACGGGTTCGACGTCACCATCGGGAACCCACCCTATGTCCGCGCAGACGAGCAAAGCGAGGCAAACATAGCTCAGCGAGCCGCTATCCTTGCCAGCAAACAATACGAGACTCTTTGGGAAAAATGGGACCTTTTTGTCCCGTTCCTTGAACGCTCCTACAACCTACTCCGCCCGGGCGGTGTTAGCACCATGATCGTCTCAGATGCCTTTTGCCATTCCAAATATGCACAGAAGGCTCAGAATTGGTTCCTGCAAAACGCCCGCATCCTTCGCCTCGACTTCTGCGGTGAAGTCAAAATTTTCGACGCGGCCGTTCACAACGTCATCACCTGCTTCCAAAAAGCCGACAGCGCAAACTGGAAGCCTGAGAGACGCTTGCATCGGGATGTATTCGGTGAAGTCGTTAAGCTTTCCAGCGATGAACAGGCGAAGTCGAGCTATCGCGCGTTTTTCCCGCACGATGACGAGCATGACGGCTTTACCAGCCCAACGTTGCCTATCTGTGAAATTTGCTACCTCAGCTACGGTCTCGCGGCTAGCAGCGATGAAAAGCTGCACAAAGGGGAGTTCGTCACCCAGGATGTAACGCAAGATTTCAACGATGACAGACATCCGAAGCCTTGGGTGGAGGGAAAACTTCTAGCTAAGTGGCTGCCTCTTAGCAACCGCTGGCTTGAGTGGGGGACAAGGCGCGCGCCGAGCCACTTCAGGCGAATCACTTTCGAGGAACTCTACGAAGTGCCGGAGAAGATTCTCATTATGAGGGTTGCCGGAAGCGATCTGCGCTCCTGCTATGATACAAGGCAGCTCTACACGAATCACACTTCGATTATCGCGGTGCCCTGGCACTTGCTGCGCGGCGTCCGAAATAACTCACTAAAAAAAGCCGCTCGCTATCGTGGCGAGAAGCCGCTTCGCCCCGACCTCCCGAAACGCGAGGAACTGGAGGCCACCAGCCGTCGTTTCCCAGTGAAATACCTGCTTGGCGTGATGAACTCCGCCAGCGCCCGCGATTTCCTTCGCTGCAACAGGCGCAGCAATACAGACCTTTACCCCGACGACTGGAAGAAGCTCCCTATCCCCGATGTTTCCGCCGATCAGCAACAACCGATCATCGATCTCGTCGATCATATCCTCAGCCTCAAACGCGTCAATCCAGTCGCCGACATCGACGCCCTAGAAACCCAAATCGACGCCGCCGTAGCCTCCCTCTACGGCCTGACGCCGGAGGAAATCGCCATCGTGGAGGGCACCGCCCCATAAACCCACCGAGCGAGCGCCGGTTCCCCCGCCTCCCGTTGGCCAAAGCCGATGCCGGAGCCAGCCCCGACCTCCTGGCTGTCATCAAACAGGAAGGCCGGGTTGGGTAGTCCGCAGATTGCGCAGATGTTCGCAGATTAGGGGGAGAGGGAAGATGCCGATCGGGAGATCGGCGTTCCCAGGGGGGCGCTTCCGCTGGGGTTCATCATGTGCCCCGGTCTGGAAGGCGGCAGCAAGCTGTCGCACTCCAAGGCGCGCTTTGCGCGCGGAAGGGGCTCTCGGATTGCGCAGGGACCCTGTCTTCAGTACGGGGACGCGTTTCCGGCGCCGGTGGTCTCGCCGCCGCCGTAGGGGCCGGCCGGCGGGGGGGCGGCCTCTGCGGGCGGGGCGGCCGGGGGAATCCCGGGACCGGGCAGAATGGGCTGGTTCTTCGCGTTGCGGGACTCGTTGGCGCTGTAGATCCGGATGGCGGCCTGGTCCTGGAAGAGGCAGGACCATTCGCAGATGCCGCAGCCGGTGCAGAGGTCGGCGTCCACGCGGGGTTGCTTGATGACGCGCTTGGAGCCGTCGCGGAGGGTGACCTCGACGGGGACGACGTAGATGGCCTTGGGGGAGAGGGGGCAGTGCTCTTCGCACACGATGCACTCGCGGCCGTAGGCGTAGGGCAGGCAGCGGGACACGTCGAAGGCGGCCAGGCCGACCTTGACTTTTTTCTTTTCCTCCAGGGGCAGGTGCTCAATGGCGCCGGTGGGGCACACCTGCCCGCAGAGGGTGCATTCCTGGCGGCAGTACCCGATCTTGGCCACCATGCGGGGCGTCCAGAGCCCCTCCAGTCCCGCCTCGAGCGCCGAGGGATGCAGGGCGTTGGTCGGGCACACCCGCATGCACGCCCCGCACTGGATGCAGCGCTGGAGGAATTCGCGTTCGGCGCGGGCTCCGGGCGGGCGCAGCAGGGTGGACGGGAAGGGCTGCTCGCCCCGGGTCTCCGGGGCGATGCGGAACCCGGCGAGGGCCGCCACGCCGCCCACCCCCGCCGCCATGGTGGCGCGGCGCGAGAGGTCCACCCGCCCCGCGGCCGGCGGGGTGAGGGGGGACTCGAGGGCGAAGGCCACGGCGTCGGAGCGGCACTCCGCCGCGCAGTTCCAGCACACAAAGCACTCGGAGGGGAGCCACTTCCCCGGCTCATGGGGCTGGGCGGCGGCGGGGCAGGTTTTCGCGCAGCGCCCGCAGTTGCGGCAGGCATCCTTGTCGTTTTTGAGCCGCAGCGCGGGGCGCCGCGAGAAGAGGCCGAGCAGCCCGCCGAGGGGGCAGACATACCGGCACCAGAAGCGCGGCCGCACGAAATTGAGCGCCACGATCAGGACGAAGAAGGCCAGCACGGGCAGGCCGCCCGCAAAGGTCTGCCGGTTGACGCGGAACACGTCGTCGCGCGCGAAGCGGTAGGCGGGCTCGGTGAGCAGGGTGAGGCGCAGGGGCCCGAGACGCGGGTCGGCGTCGTAGACGGCGTTCGCCCCGTCGGCGACCAGGTACTGCGCGGCGGGGAAGGCGAGGGTGGTCAGGCTGCGGCACATGATCGAAAGGGGATCGAACACGCCCACCCAGTGCCCCCCGAAGAGGGACATGACCAGCAGTGCGGCCAGGAGGAAATACTTGGCGCGTTGCCAGCGCGAGAAGCCCTCCGCGTCGGCCCGGCCGCGTTTCTTGGGGCGGAGACGGGAGGCGATGTGGTGCACCGTGCCGAGCGGGCATATCCAGCCGCAGAACACGCGCCCGAGCAGGGCGGTGGCGGCAAGCGTGAGCAGGGCCAGCAGGGACCCGGCGGCCAGCGACCGCGCGCTCAGCCAGGTGGACAGGGAGATCAGGGGGTCCAGGTCAAAGAACAGCTCCAGGAGTTGCGGCGGGGACTCGCTGAACCCCGTCTCCAGGACCAGCCAGGTGAAGAGCGCCAGAAACACGCCCTGACTCACCCGCCGGAGCGCGCGCATGGGGGACCGGGGGCTCTTCGCCTTCACGAGACTTCAATTTCCCGGGCGGGCAGCTTCCGGTAGTCCATCTCGCCCAGTCCCAGTTTCACCCCCGCCGCGATGGAGCTGATGTCGGCGGGCTTGTAGCCGAGCAGCTCGGCGCCGAAGGCGTCCAGGGCGATGATGTCCGTGCTGGCGGCCACCACGTTGCACCGCTTCACGTCCTTGGGGTCGCCGCCCGTGGGGCCGTTCGCCGTGAGGATGCGGATGCCGTCCAGCACGCTGATGCGCGGCTTGAGGAAGGCCGTCAGGTCCGCGAGGCATCCGGGGATGTTCTGGTGGAACTTCTCGCGGCTTTCAACGACGCCCATGTAGTTCTTCATGGCCAGGGTGACCGTGGACAGCCCGTGGTGCTTGGCCACGGGCACACTGATCAGCAGGTCGCTCTCAACCATCCCCGGCCAGACGGGGATTTCCTTCAGGATCTCCCCGCCGATCTTCATGGAGCGGAACCGGTCGCGGTCCACGTACACCACCTCGGCGCCCGCGTCCTTCGCGGCCGCCTCGATGCCGCTCGCGACGTAGGACTTCTTGGCGTCGTGGCAGGTGTTGTCGCCCACCTTCACCGTCTTCGCCCCGGCTTCCAGGCACATCTTCACCAGCGCCGCCACCAGGTGCGGGTTCGTGTTTGCCGCCAGCTCGGGCGGCTGCTCCCACGCCATGTTCGGCTTGATCCAGACCACGTCGCCCTTCTTGACGAACCTCCCCATGCCGCCGACGGCGTCCAGGGCGGCGCGGGCCAGTTTGGGGGCCATCACGTCGGTCGGCTCGTCCATGACCGGCTCGCCCTTCCAGCGCGCAATCGCCATCGCTGCCGGGGCCTCCTGCGCGCGGGCGAGCCCCGCCGCGAACACCGCCCCGCCCACGGAAGTCCCAATGAACTGACGCCTGGTCTGCTTTGCCATTGCTGCCGTCTCCTGTTGGTTCCAAAGGGTTGACCGTATCATACAATATTCCGGGCTGAACGCAGGGCCGCCGCCCGGTCGAATATCTCCTCCCGGGGGATGCCCGCGACCTCGTACATCGCGAAGATGTTCTCGTCAGGCGTCTCCGGGGGGATGGTATGGGAGGCGGCGAGGATGTAACCGCCGCCGTCGGGGGTCATGTCGGCGATGAGGCGCTCCGTGGCGCGGCGCACCTCGGCGGGGGTGCCGTTGGGCAGGACGCCCTGGGTGTCCACGCCGCCCATGAAGGTGAGGTGCTTTCCGAAGTCGCGCTTGAGGCCCGCGGGCTCCATGCCCGCGCAGGCGCACTGGACGGGATTGAGCACGGACACGCCGATCTCGATGAGGTCGGGGATGATGTCGCGCAGGGCGCCGCAGCAGTGGTGCGCCACGGGCAGGCCGTGGCGCAGGCCCACGTCGGCGGAGCGCTTCAGGTGGGGCTTCACCAGGGCGCGCCAGAGGTCCGGGCTCATCATGAGGGACTGCTGTCCCGCCACATCGTCCCCCAGCCACAGCCAGTCCAGGTCAAACCGCTCGCACGCCGCCGCGGAGAGCATGACGGAGAAGTCGCCGCAGCGCCCCAGCATCGCGTCCGCGAGCTCCGGGTCCGCCGCCATGTCGAGCAGGGCGTCCTCCATCCCGCGCAGGCGCCAGTACATCTCGAACACGCAGGGGGACACGTCCACGCCGATAAAGGCGTCGCCCCGGTCCGCCAGCAGGGGCGCCATCCGGGCGAGCAGAAACTCCAGGTGCTCGGCCGGGAACCGGTAGGCGCGTACTTCCTCCGGGGAACGGCCCGCGAGGGGAAACCCCTCGATCTGGTTGAAGGCTCCCCGTTTCGCCCAGTGGACGCCCCAGAAATCCGTGTGGGCGTCGCCCTCCCGCTCGTGGACGATCCCCTCCATGGCGTAGTTGTTGTTCACCCAGGTCTGACGGATGTCGTTGCCCATGGCCTCGCCCACGAGTGCCGGGGGAATGTTCAACAGCGCGCCCAGCCGCGCCGCCGTGTCCGGATGAAACCACATGAACACGGGAATCCGGTCGGCCGGTTCCCGGCGAAGCGCGGCCATCACCCGTTCACGGGAATTCATGGAAACTCCTTTCCGCCGCCGGTTCTCCCGCCCGCGCGGCGTCCCTATGAAACCAAATTGCCCTGCGGGAAAACAATCAGACCCGGTTTCCGTCTGGCGGCTCCGTGCCCCGGTTCATGATCGTGATGTAGCCCGTGTAGCTGAACAGGCGGTTGCGTTTTTGTGCGGTCAGCTCCCTGACGATGCCGAGCCGCTGCAGGTGGCCGAGCGCCTTGTTGACGGTGGCTGGCGTAAGGCCGGTCCTGGCCGACAAAGAGCCCGAGGTGGCGATGGGGTGCTCCATGAGCGCCCGGTGGATCTGAAAGGCCGACGCCGCCGCCCGGCCCAGACCGCCGATCCGGTCGCGGTCCCGGTTGGACAGGTCGAGAAGCTGCCGCGCCGTTTCCACCGCCTGGCCCGCGGTGACGGTGACCGCCTCGGCGAAGAAGTCCAGCCAGGCCTCCCAGTCCCCGTGCAGGCGCACATGGTCCAGAAGTTCATAGTAGCGCCGGCGGTGCGTCTTGAAATAGAGGCTGAGATAGAGCATCGGCTTCCGAAGCACTTTCTGCTCGCACAGAAGCAGCGTGATCAGCAGACGGCCCAGACGGCCGTTGCCGTCGAGGAACGGATGGATGGTCTCGAACTGCACATGCGCCAGCGCCGCCTTGAGCAGCACCGGGGTCGGCCCGGGCCGGTCATGGAGGAAGAGCTCCAGCCTGCCCATGCACTCCGGCACCGCTTCGGCGGGTGGCGGAACAAAGGCCGCGTTGCCCGGCCGGGTGCCGCCGATCCAGTTCTGGCTGCGCCGGAATTCGCCCGGCGCCTGCGCGCTTCCCCGGCCCCGGGCCAGCAGCACACCGTGTATTTCCCGGAACAGCCGCAGGGACAGCGGCAGGCCGCCCTCCAGCAGGCGCAGGCCGTGATCCAGGGCGGCGACATAGTTGCTGACCTCCCGCACATCATCCAGCGGCACCCCGGGCGCCTGGTCCAGTTCGAACAGCAGCAGGTCCGACAGCGACGACTGGGTCCCCTCGATCATGGAGGAGAGCACCGCCTCCTTGCGGACATACATGTAAAGAAACAGCGACGTGTCCGGAAGCAATGTCGAGACACTGTCCAGCCGCCCCAGCGCCAGCAGCGCCTGGTCGAACTTGCCCCGCAGTTCGGGCGTCCAGAGGATCGGCGGGCGCGGCGGCAGCGGCGCGGGCACAAAGGCCCGGGCCTTTTCGCCCACCGTGCAGATGGTCACATATCCGCCTTGAAGACCCCGTTTCATCGCGTGTTCCTCGAACCTAAAATAAGCCACCCCGTTATTTTACCATAAAGACTTATCCTATAATAGGAGAAAGAAGGGGGGCGGGAGGAGATGGGAGGTGTGGGAAGGAGGGGAAGTATAAGGAGGATGGGAGGAGAGTCACCGGAGTATCGTTCCCAAGAGGGCGGCTCCCTCGGCAAACCCGGTCATTCCCAGCCTCCCATACCTCCCCTACTTCCCATAATTCCCATCCCCCGCCTTGAAAAGCTGAATATATTTTCAGTATCCTGAGGGCATGATACCCCTGCATGTCCACAGTCATTATTCCCTCTGCGAGGGGCTGGCCGCGCCGCGCCAACTGGTGGCGCGGGCGGTGGAGCATGGCATGAAGGCCCTCGCCCTCACGGATACCGGGGGACTGTACGGCACGGTTCCTTTCTACCAGGCGGCGCGGGAGGCTGGGGTGCGGCCCCTGCTGGGCGCGCACCTGGGGGCTTGCGTGGTGCTGGCGCGGGACCGGCAGGGCTATGCGGACCTGTGCGCCCTGGTGACGGCGGCGCATCTGGACGGCGCGGCATGGCTGGAGCCCTGGCCGGAGGCGGTGGACCCGTCCCGCCTGTTCCTCCTGTGCGCGGACCCAGCGCTGCTGCGGCGGCTGGTCCGGCGGGGGCTGTCCCCCCTGGCGGCGGTGGAGCATTACGGGGATGCGGCCTCGCATGGCCGCGCGGGGGCGATGGTGGCGCTGGCGAAGCGGCTGGGCGTGCCCGCCGTCGCCGTGGCGCCGGTGCATTTCGCGGACCCGTCCCACCACGCGGCGCACCGGGTGCTGGCGGCGATCCGGCACAACACCCTGCTGGACACGCTGCGTCCGGAGGACGCCGCGCCGCCCGGGGCGTGGTTTCGGTCGCCACGCCAACTGGAGCGGCTCTTTGCGCTCTGGCCGGAGACGCTGGACAACGCCCTCTGGGTGGCCGGGGAGTGCGATGTGGAACTGGAGCTGGGCCGTCCCCTGTTCCCGGCCTTTCCCCTGCCGCCGGGGGAGACGCCGGAAAGCCGCCTCGAGCGGCTCACCTTCGAGGGGCTGCGGCGGCGCTACCCCCGGGTGCGGCGCGCGGCGGTGCGGCGCGCGCGGCACGAGTTGGACATCATCGCCCGGACGGGCTTCGCCTCTTATTTTCTCATTGTGGAGGAACTGGCGGCTTTTGCGCGGTCGCGGGACATTCCGGTGGTGGGGCGCGGGTCGGCGGGAAACAGCCTGGTGGCCCACGCGCTGGGCATGACCCGCTGCGACCCCCTGCGCTACGGTCTCTATTTCGAGCGGTTTCTGAACCCCGGCCGGTCCGACTGCCCGGACATAGACCTGGACTTCTGCTGGCGGCGGCGCGACGAGGTCATCGCCCATGTCTATGAGGTCTACGGCGCCGACCGCACCGCCATGATCGGCACCTTCAACACCTTCCGGGGCCGGGCGGCGGCGCGGGACATCGGCCGGGTCTTCGGCTATCCGGAGGAGGAACTGGGCCGCATGACGCGCCTGCTGCCGCATGTCGGCGCGGGGGACCTGCGGACGGCCCTGCGCACGCCGGAATGCCGCGCCCTCCATCTGGCCGAGGGCCCCCTGCGGGAGCTGTTGGACCTGTGCGCCGCCCTGGACGGGTGCCCCCGCCACATGTCCGTCCACGCGGGCGGCGTGGTGGTCGCGCCCGACGCCCTCACCCGGCATCTGGCCCTGCGGCGGGCCGCCAAGGGGATCGTTGTCACGCAGGGCGACATGCACGCCGTGGAGGCCCTGGGGCTGGTCAAGATGGACCTTCTCGGCAACCGCGCCCTCAGCGTGCTCCACGACACCGCGGCGGCGGTCCGCGCGCGCCGCGCGCCGGCGTTCGACATCGAGACCGTGCCCTGCGACGACCCCGCCACCGCCGAAACCCTCCGGACGGGGCGCACCCTCGGCTGTTTCCAGATCGAGTCGCCCGCCATGCGCGGGCTCCTGCGCCGGGTGGCGGCGGGCGACACCAACGCCGTCATCCAGAGCATCGCCCTCGTGCGGCCCGGCGCCTCGGGCAGCGGCATGAAGCAGCACTTCATAGACCGCCGCCTTGGCCGGGAGTCCGTGGCCTACGAGCATCCCGCCCTGGAGGCGGTGCTTGGCGAGACCCACGGCGTCATGATCTACCAGGAGGATGTGCTCAAGGTCGCCCATGCCGTCGCCGGGATGGACTTGGCGGAGGCCGACGCCCTCCGCCGCGCCATGGGCAAGAAACGCGGCCCCCACGAGATGGCCCGGCACATGCGCCGCTTCCTGGAGATGGCGGAGGCAAACGGCGTGGACGGGGCGCGGGCCCGGCGCATCTGGGAACTCATCGCCCAGTTCGCGTCCTACGCCTACTGCAAGGCCCACGCCGCCGCCTACGGCGAGCTGGCCTGGCAGGCCGCCTACCTCAAGACCCATTTTCCCGCCGAATTCTTCGCCGCCGTCCTCGCGAACCGGGGGGGATTCTACGCCCCGGCGGTCTACGCGGAGGAGGCCAAACGGTGCGGGGTAATCCTGCTCCCGCCGGACATCAACCAAAGCGGGGCGGTGTGCGCCGCCGAGGGCGCGTCCCTGCGGGTGGGCCTGCTGGAGATCAAGGGGTTGGGCCGGGAGACCATCGCCCGGCTGCTGGCGGCGCGGGACGCGGACGGCCCCTTCGTCTCGGAGGGGGACTTTGGGGCGCGGGTGCCCGCCGCCCGCGACGAGCGCGAGGCCCTGTCCCGCGCCGGCGCGTTTGACGCGCTGGATCCCGCCGCCTCCGGACCGGCGCCGCTTTCCTCGTCCGTCCGGGAACACGGGGGTCAGGGAACCCTTTGGGGGACAGGCACGGTGGCCCCGGCGCGGCCCCGGCGTTCCGAACGGGGCCGCGCCGATGACGAGCGGGAGGTGCTGGAGATTTTCCTGCGGGGGCATCCCCTCCGGGAGGCCGCGCCTTGGCTGCAGGACCGCTGTCTCACCCCGAGCGCCCTCCTGGACCGCTATGCGGGCCGGACCGTGGTGCTGGCGGGATGGCCCGTGGCCGAACGGCGGCTCGCCGTGCGCACGGGCACCGACGGCTGCATGAAGTTCATCAGCCTCGACGACGGCTGGGGCGTCTGCGAGACCGTTCTCTTTCCCGAGACCTACCGGCGGCTCGGGGCTGTCCTCGCGGCGGGCGGTCCCTGGGTGGTCACGGGCAGGGTGGAGGCCGATGACGGCAACCCCGTCCTGGTGGTCGAGGGCATGGAATGCGCGCGGCGCCGGTAGGCATTGTTCCCGGCCCCGGGCCGATTTAAGGTATCCTGCCGTCCAAGACCCCAGGCATTTTGGAGGACAGGCAATGAAAAGACTCGGGCCCGGCGGGGTCAAATGGCTCAAGACGCTGCATCTGCTGGCCGTGTGCTGCTGGATCGGGGGCGCCGTGTCCCTGCTGGTGCTGCACGGGGGCAGGGAGGCCCTGGACGGCGGCGCGCTGTACGGCGTCAACCACAGCATGCACCGGGTGGACATGGCCGTGGTCGTGGTTCCCGGGGCGTTTGGCTGCCTGGTCACCGGACTTCTGTACAGCCTTTTCACGAACTGGGGCTTCTTCCGGCACGGGTGGCTGATTTTCAAGTGGGTCGCCACCGTGGGGGCGATTCTTTTCGGGACCTTCTTCCTCGGACCCTGGGAGACCCGGATGCTCGACCTTTCCCGCGACCTCGGTCTCGCCGCGCTGGAAAACGCAGAATACCTGCGCAGCGCGCGGCTGAACCTCGGCTTCGGCATGGCCCAGGTGGCCCTGCTGGCGGTCATGGTCTGGCTGTCGGTGTTCAAGCCCTGGGGCCGAAAAAAGGGAAGCGGCCGCGCCTGAACGGTGTTACTCTCAGGGCAATCGCACTAAAATCCGTGGGGGCTTTCTGGATGGAGTCCGGTAATTGCCCGTTGTACGACCGCTTCAACGCTGAAAGCGTTGCCGAATATAGCCCAGGCCAGGCCGCCGCCCGAAGGGCCAGGCCTGGCCTGGGTTACCGGGAAAGAAGGATCATGCCCCAACGGGGCAGCCGAAATTGCAGCGGGCACCCAAAGACAAGGCAGGCGGGACGCCTGCGGTGCGAAGAAGACCTCCGGGGCGCGGTTCCGTACCGCAGGCGTCCCGCCTGCCGTGTCTTCTTCCCGGCGCGCAAATTTCGGATGCCCTTTCAGGGCAAAAAGTGCTTTGGGACGTGCAACCCAGGACAGGCCTGGCCCTTCGGGCGGCGGCCTGGCCTGGGCTATATGCGGATGTCCCGTTGGGACAACAAAGACAGAATCGCATAACCGAGAGAGGTTCATGCCGCCCACAGGCGTTTCTCGAGGGGCTTTTTAGTGTGATTGCCCTGGTGTTGCGATGGACAAGGACCCGGCGGAGGCGGGTATAATGACGGAAGTGATTTCTGACAGGACGTGACGGCGGGTGGCCAAATGAAGACATTGCGGCACAGCATGGGGGTGATTCGGGACCGGCGCTTCCGGTGCCGGGCGCTGCTGTCGCTGGGAGTGTGCTTCGTGGCGGTGTTCGGCCACAGCCACCATCTCACCCATGACTATTGCGGGCTGGCGGCCTGCCACCATGCGGAGCATCTGGAGGCCGCCCCCGATCCCCATGTGGGGGATGCCTGCCCGCACTGCACCCCCGCCCATCCGCCCTGCCCCCAGACCCTGCCTGAGTTTGCGGCGGACCAGGACCTGCCCCCCTGTGTTTTCGCCGCGGAGCCCCCCGTGGGGACCATTCGCCCCCATGGCAGGGAGTCCATCCCGCCCGACCGGCCCCGTGGCCCCCCTTCCGGCTGCTGAGACGCGTTTTTTCACCCCCCGTTCATTCATGGGAGGGTCGTGTCTTCATGCAACCGAAAGGAATTCATCCCCATGCGGAAAAAAGGCTTCACTTTGATTGAACTGCTGGTGGTCATCGCCATCATCGGCATCCTGGCGGCGATCCTGCTGCCCGCGCTGGCGCGCGCCCGCGAGGCGGCCCGGCGCGCCTCGTGCCAGAACAACCTGAAACAGCTCGGTCTCGTGCTCAAGATGTATTCCGGTGAGAGCGAGGGCGCGCGCTTTCCGCCGGTCAAGACGCTGAACTGCGACGGGTCGGTGGTCACCCGGCTGACCACCATGGCCGACATGGCGACGGCGTACCCCGAGTACCTGTCGGATCTCGCGGTGCTGGTGTGTCCCAGCGCGGCGCAAAACGGCTCCCCGGTCCAGATATGGGACCAGGGAAACACCATCTCCACCAACTACCGGGAGGCGCTGGCGGACGGGCGCATGACCATCAACGGGGTTTCCGTGCACAACAACGGCGCCGTGGAGCCCTGCGAGGTCTACGACCACCCCTACACCTACCTCGGCTGGACGGTTGTCCCCGCGTGGTTTCAGGCCGACATGGACTTCGAGGTGTTCCATGACGCGGTGAACTCGAAGGCCGCCGAGATCACCGGCGCGCCCACCCCCGCGCTGGCCGTGGAGGCCGCCGACGAGGACTGGGAGTTCCGCGACCACATCCACGGCGCGAAGGCCGCCAAGCAGGCCCCGGAGGACAGCGTCATGGCGCGGCAGGGCGTGGCCTGGCGCCTGCGCGAGGGCATCGAGCGGTTCATGATCACGGACATCAACAACGCCGCCGCCAGCGCGCAGGCCCAGTCGGAGATTCCCGTCTTCTGGGATGCCATCTCGGACAACGCCGACGAGGCGTTCAACCACATCCCCGGCGGGTCCAACGTGCTGTACATGGACGGCCACGCCGCGTTCCAGCGCTACATTCCCGACAGCCACGGCGAGTACAACCGGGGGAACGGGTTCCCCGTGAACGGCGGCGGGCTCATCCTCCACGAAGCCAGCCACGGGCTCGAAATCCACTAGAACGCAAACCGCCGGGGAGCGGCGCAACCGGCCGCTCCCCGGCGGAAAGTTTCTTTCGGCGTTCAGACGGCGCGGTTTGCGCATCCGTCGCGCCGCAGGCGGGCGAAGCACACGGCGGAGACGCACAGCTCGCCGAAGACGAGGACGGCGGCGCAGGGACCGAGGGTGGCGTAGTCGTAGAGCACCTCCTCCGGGATGCCGAACCACCCGCCCACCGTGGCGAAGGCGAGCAGGTCGTAGCCCGCCTTGAAGGGCTGGGTGTACCCCTGGGTGATGATGCCGCACCACGCGATGTCGTGGATGTTCGACGCGGCGCAGCCCAGCCCGAAGCCCGCCAGCATGACCAGCGCGAGGTCGGAAATGCGGGTGCGCTCGCCGCGCACGCCCCGGGCCAGCGCCCACACGCCCCCCGTGAGCAGGGGGATCGTCAGCGGGATGCCCAGGAACGAGGACAGCATGAAGAGCCAGTCAATGGCCTCCTTGGACAGGTTCAGCCGGGGGCTGTCCACAAAGGTGAGGCACACGCCCATGGTGACCACCCAGAGGACGGTGAACACATGGAACACGGGCATGGACGCGACGGTGCGGCCCTTGCGCGCGGGGAGGGCCCACGCGGCGGCGGACACGGCGGCGAAGAACGCGAGAAAGGCCAGGCACAGCGGCCAGGTCAGGACGAACCCCTTCAGAAACAGCATCTTCTATTCCTCCCGTTTGGCCGCTTTCCGGTGGGCGCGCCGGTAGCTCCATGACACGACCAGCATCATGACCGCCAGCATCACACTCATCGAAAGGGCGAGAATGTTCGTGTTGCGGATGCCCTCGTTCACATCCCCGCGCATCAGCCAGCCGATGACCTGCTCCTGCACCACCGGGCCAATGCTGCCGATGCCGTTCACGAGCCCGGCCACGGCCACGGCGTTCGCCCCGCCGGCCACGGAGATGGCGGCCGCGCCCGTCAGCAGGCTGTCGGGTCCGTAGACCATGAACCCGACAAACCCGAAGCACAGGGCGATGGTGAGCGGGTTGGTGCCCGCGTACATGACGGCGATGTATCCGAGGATGGCGCCGACGGACATGGTGAAGCAGAGCATGGGCCAGTTGCCCCGGAACCACTTGTCCAGGGCATACCCGGCGACGATGGTGCCCCCGATGCCCGCCCAGTCGAAGATGGTGGAGTAGTAGCTGGCCTGGTCCACGGCCAGCCCCTGGAGGTTGAGGAAGGCCGGCAGCCAGGAGTCGAGGGCGTAGCGCAGAAACTTCACGCAGAAATAGCTGCACCCCATGATGAGGATGAGGGGGTTGAAGGCCACCTTGAGGTACTCCGAGAGGGACACATGCTCCTCCTCGGAGGACTGCACGGCCCGGTTCGCCTCGCGCGACGCGTCCACGATGGGCGGCAGCCCCACGTCCTCCGGCTTGTCCCGCTGCCAGAAGAACAGGAGCCACCACACGGCCAGGGTGAGGGCGCTCATGCCGAAGAAGGCCCAGCGCCACCCCGCGTGCCAAAGCAGCAGCCCCCCCGCATACTTGAAGAGCAGGTTCCCGACGATGTGGTTTGTCGTCCAGATGCCCATCACCGTGCCGCGCTCCTTCTCGCGCAGCCACCGGGAGACCCCGCCCACGGCGCCCGGCCAGCCGCTGGCCTGCACCAGCCCGTTGATGAACATGAACACCATGAAGGTGGCGAAGGAGTTGGCGAAGCCGAAGACGGTGTTGCACACGATGGAGACGCCCAGCCCCCCCAGCATGATGACCCGGGGACCCCACTTGCGGCCCACAAAGCTGTTGATGAACTGCCCGAGCATGTAGGCGAACAGGAAGGCGGTCCAGATGTGGGCCGTGTCGCTGACCTCCCAGTTCATCTGCGCGGCGATGGAGGTCTTGCAGATGGTGAAGACCTTGCGGGTGAGGTAGTAGCCGGCATAGCCGGTGTAGGTGGCGATGAGGATGCGCCAGCGCCATTTCCACTGCTCGGAGGTCAGGGGGGGCATTTCGGCGCTCTCGGGACCGGGTACTGCGGGCATGATGTGGTTCCTTCCGGGCGCACAGTCTGCCATACCTCACCGGGGAAAACAACCCGCCCCCATCGCCCGGAGGCCCGGGCACCGGACGAAGGGCGGTGTTCCGCACCTTTGTTTCCGATCCACGCGGGGGGCTTCTGCCGGGCAAAGCGTATGCCGGACAAAGGGTTCCGAAATGCCCGGAATCCGGGCATTCCTTGACACACGGGGCCTTTTTCTGTCATAGTACCCGGCACTGCGGACCCTGCCTTTGCGTTTCCGGGAGATGCGTTTCATCCAAACTAGGCTCCGGCGGGCATGTTTCCGCGTTTTTCCCGTGTTTTGCACAAATGAGACGGCCCGGGCGAGTGGCGGAACTGGCAGACGCGCTGGATTTAGGTTCCAGTGCCGAAAGGTGTGCGGGTTCAAGTCCCGCCTCGCCCACCAGATGAAGAACAACTTGGAGCGGATCCCCCACAATGAGCGACATGGACAGCAAGAACGACGCCCTGGAAAACAACGAAGCCGCGGTCGAGCCCGAAGGGAAGACGGTCGCCGCTCCGGAGGAGACGGACGAGGTTTCCGGCGCGGAGGGGCAGGAGGAGGAGAAGTTCGTTTTCACCGTGGCCCCGGTCTTTGACCTTCAGTACAAGGGCGACTGCGCCTACGAGGTCAAGATCACCGTCGCCGCGGCGAACCTGGAGAAGGAGACCACCACCCAGTTCGACGAGCTGATGGAGATGGTGGAGCTTCCCGGTTTCCGCAAGGGCAAGGCCCCGCTGAAGCTGCTGCAGAACAAGTTCGGCCGCAACGTGAAGGCCGAGGTGGTCGGCAAGCTGGTGGAGGAGTCCTTCAAGAAGCTCGTGGAGGACGAGAAGCTCCGCGTCTGGCAGACCCCGCAGGTCGAGAAACTGGAGGAGCTCATCGAGGGGCTCAAGGAGGGCGACGACCTCGTCTTCTCCCTCTCCTTCGACGTGGCCCCGCGCTGCGACCTGGGCAACTACCGCGGCCTGGAGGTGGAGAAGCCCGTCGTCACCGTGACGGACGAGGAGCTGGCGCAGGCCATGGACAGCGCGCGCGAGCGCATGCTCACCTTCGTGAGCGTCGAGGACGCCGTGCAGGCGGAGGACCAGGCGCTCATCACCTTCGAGGGAACCATTGACGGCGCGGCCTTCGAGGGCAACACGGCCGAGAACTACCCCTACATGATGGGCTCCGGGCGCCTGCCCGAGTTCGAGGGGGCGCTGCTCGGGAAAAAGGCCGGCGACACCGCCGAGGCCGACGTCGCCTTCGGCGATGACTGGCACAACAAGGACCTGGCCGGCAAGACCGCCCGCTTCACCATCACAGTGAACGAGGTCAAGCGCCGCCAGCTGCCGGAGATCACCGAAGACCTGGCCAAGGAACTCGGCTATGAGTCCCTTGAGGCCTGGACCACAAGCACCCGCGAGCGCCTCCAGCGCGCGAACGACGACTACTCCCTGCGCCTCGCCCGCGAGGACGCCCTCCAGAAGATCGTCGCCGCGTCCACCTTCGAGGTCTCCAAGGCCATGCTGGACGAGATGGTCCGCGACGTCCTCAACAACAAGCGCCTGAGCCGCGAAGTCCTTGAGGACGACGCCGCGATGGAGAAGGAGCGCGGGGAGGCCCGCGAGGAGGCCATGAACGAGATCCGCCGCTTCTCCGTCATCCAGGAGATCGCCGACACCGAGGGCGTCGAGGTGACCGCCGAGGACTTCGAGAAGGAGGCCGCCACCGTCGGCGCCTCCCTCAACCTGCCCACCGAGGCCGTCCTCTCCTACTACCAGCGCGAGGGCCAGATGTCCGACCTGTACTCCCGTCTCATGAAGGAAAAGGTCCTGAACACCGTCCTGGAGCACGCCAAGATCATCGCGACGGAGCTCAAGGACGACGACAAGGCCGGGGAGACGGAGGAAGCATGAGCGAGACGCGCCCCCACATCGCCGGAACGCCCCCCTGGGGCGGCGCGCCGGTGGACCCGCAGATGGTCACCATCTACCAGCAGACCAGCCGCGGCGAGCGCGTCTATGACATCTACTCCCGCCTGCTGGAGGACCGCATCGTCTTCCTCGGCATGCCCGTGACCGACGACGTGGCCAACTACATCATCGCCCAGCTTCTCTTCCTCGAGGCCGAGGATCCGGAGAAGGACATCAACCTCTACATCAACTCGCCGGGAGGCAGCGTGACCGCCGGCCTCGCCATCTACGACACCATGCAGTTCATCCGGCCCGACGTGGCGACCATCTGCCTCGGCCAGGCCGCCAGCATGGGCGCCGTCCTCATGGCCGCCGGCGCCAAAGGCAAGCGCTTCGCCCTCCCCTACTCCCGCTTCCTGCTCCACCAGCTCATGGGCGGCGTGCGCGGCCAGGCCACGGACATCGAGATCCAGGCCCGCGAAATCGTCCGCATCGGCGAGATGGTGGACGAGATCCTCGTCAAGCACACCGGGCGGACCGTCGAGGACATCCGCCACGACAGCGACCGCGACTTCTTCATGAGCGCCGAGGAGGCAAAGACCTACGGCCTCGTGGACGCCGTCCTCACCCGCCACCCCGCCGCCGCGAAGTAACGCCAAAGACAACGCGAACGCCCCGCGCCCACCCGGCGCGGGGCGTTGCTGTTTCCACCAAGAATCTCCGCCATGCCCCGGCGTGCCCCCCCCTGGGACCGCCAGGCTCCAGCCTGGCCCCGCGCGCCCAAGCGCGCGTCCCCTTTTCTTCCTTCGCGCGTTCCCAAGTTTTACTTGGGAATGCGCTTGCCAGCGAAGCTCCGCTTCGCGCCTCCTGAGGGTGAGGAAAGGACCGGGGTGTCCGCCGCAGACAGCGGCCACAGGATGAGCGGATATATCCTGCGCCAGAGAGAGGCGCAGAAAGGGGCGGTTTTCCCCGGAAAACCTGTCCTGCCACAACCCCGCGCGGGCAAGCCCGCACGAAGAAAGGCGGCAGCAAGCTGCCGCACTCCAAGGCGCTGCGCGCTGTGCGGACCCGGGGCTGCGGGAGGGCCGGAAACGTGGACGCGTCCTCTTGGCGCGTTCTTCGGGTCAACGAAAAACCCCTCGAACACGTCCGCGGCCGTTGCTGATCCGGCGATTTCCCTGATCGCCGGATGAGGCATCGCGAGAACCGAATCCGTCGCGGGAACGAGATTGCCGCGCTTCGCTCGCAATGACGGGAAAACACGCGTCACTGCAATGACGGGAAAACGCGCGTCATTGCGAGGCGGCCGCCCCGGGCCGCCGCGGCAATCTCTTGTCGGAAGACCTCAGGTTCTCCACACCTCATGGGTGATCACGCCCCTTTCCCACCGCCGCCGCTTTCAGCGTGAACCCCCAAGGTGTGCCTTCCCTCGAACACGTCCGCGGCCGTTGCTGATCCGGCGATTCGGGTGATGTGGAAGGAGGCGGAGCGGTGCGCTTACACTGTGACGCTGTGGTTTCCTGCGGCCTTAGACAGGGAGGTGTGTTCGATGCGTCTGTCGAAGAAGAGCATCCTTTTGGGTGTGCTGCTCGCGCTCCTGCTGGTGGGGGGCGGGGTGGTCTGGCGGGTCGGCTTCCACAACGGGGGGCTGAACCGCGATTTTGACCCGTCGCTACTGGCGGCGTCGGAGACGCGGATGTGGCAGGCCTATTACACGCGTAACCACACCGACCTGGCGATGGAGATGGCGGCGCTCCTGCGGGAGCAGATGGGTGTCTCCCTGTGGACCGCCCGGGAGATCATCGAGCCCATGGCACGGGGGGCCATGATCTTCGCGGGAGACCGCGAGGGACGCCGCGAGGCGGAGGTGCTGTCGGAACTGGAAACGGCCTACGCCCGCCTCGGGGAGGCCGCCGGCGAAGACTGGGACCCCCGGGCGGCCGCCCGGGCCGAGCTGGCCTGGTGGGTCGCCCGCCGCACCCCGGGACAGGACAGCCCGGAACAGGTGGGCGCCCTGATCGCGGCGCTCTACGCCCTCCTCTACGGCGGCAGCAACGCGGAAGTCCAGCAGGCGGGCGTCCTCCGCGCGCGGGCGGCCGCCCTCCGCGACGCGGGCGGCCCAAACGCCGACTGGCCCGCCGTCGAAAGACTGCTGAAAGCCTCCTATGCCGCCCTCCGCCGGGGGGTGGAACGGTAGCATCGGTCGGGAATGCCCTTCACCTGTGCGGAAGAAGACCGGATGCACGGCACCGAGGTGGCACGGGCTTCCAGCCCGTGTTTCTTGGGCTGCATCCATGACCCAAGACACGGGCTGGAAGCCCGTGCCACCTCGGTGCCCGCGCTCGACGTCCTCTCGAGAAGATCAAATCTCAACCCGGGATTGCCCCACCGCTACCGGCCGGGCTCCTGCCAGGCCAGCTCGCGGATGCCGGGGTCTGACGTGAGGATTTCGTCCAGGACCGCAACCAGCCGTCCCAGCGGTTCGGTGAAGTCCACCTTGCGGAAAAGTTTCCGGACCACCGGCGTTGCGGGTTCGGTGAAGCAGAGGAATTCATCGTCATCGTCGTTGTGGTGCCCGCAGCAGACGGCGAGCCGGGTGCCGTTGACGGTGACGGGCAGGTAGCACCCCCAGTCCTCGGTCACATAGCCGTCGGTGCCGATGCCCCGCTCCCCGAGTTTTTCCACGAGATACTCCGCGAGGCGTTTCCCCCAGAGACCGGGGTTGATCTCCTCCTCCTCGCCGTCATAGGGCGGGAAGGCGCCGGAACGGAACGTGACCTGCGTTTTCATAGACCTCTCCTCCAAAAGGTGTCCGAAACCGTGGAAGCGTCACACCCCGGCGGGGGCGGTGTATCCGAGGATCTCGAGGATGGCCTCCTCGACGGCGTCCACGGTGTAGGGCTGCTGGGCGGAGGCGATGGCGCTGTCCGGATCCTTGAGGCCGTGGCCGGTGAGGATGCAGACGAGGCGGATGCGGTCGCCGGTGCGGGGGGTGACGGCGTCGAAGTAGCCCTGCTTGGCGAGTTTGATGACGCCGGCGACGCTGGCGGCGCTGGCGGGCTCGCAGAAGACGCCCTCGGTGCGTGCGAGGAGGCTGTAGGCCTCGCGGATCTCGTCGTCCGTGACCATGTCAATGAGCCCGCCGGACTCGTCGCGGGCGGCGACGGCGGAGGCCCAGCTGGCGGGGTTGCCGATGCGGATGGCGGTGGCGTAGGTCTGGGGCTGCTCCACGGGGTGGCCGAGGACGATGGGCGCGGAGCCCGCCGCCTGGAACCCGAGCATCTTCGGCAGGCTGTCGCTCTTGCCGCAGGCGTTGTACTCCCTGTACCCCTTCCAGTAGGCGGTGATGTTGCCCGCGTTGCCGACGGGCATGGCCTGGAAGTCCGGGGCGACGCCGTCGAAGTCGTCGAGGATCTCGAAGGCGCCGGACTTCTGCCCCTCGATGCGGTAGGGGTTGACGGAGTTCACGAGGGCGATGGGGAAGTGGTCGCAGATTTTTCGGACGAGGTTGAGGGCGTCGTCGAAGTTGCCCTTGATCTGGATGACCTTCGCGCCGTGGACCATGGCCTGGGAGAGCTTGCCGAAGGCGATCTTGCCCTCGGGGATGAGGACGGCGCACTGGATGCCCGCGCGGGCGGCGTAGGCCGCCGCGGAGGCGGAGGTGTTGCCCGTGGACGCGCACATGACGACCTCGTACTTCTCCTCCACGGCCTTGGTGATGGCCATGGTCATGCCGCGGTCCTTGAAGGACCCGGTGGGGTTGAGCCCCTCGTACTTCAGGTGGATCTCCAGGCGGGGATGGATGGCGGCGCTCAGGGAGCGCGCGGCGACCAGCGGGGTGGACCCCTCGTTCAGCGTGATGACGCGGGTGTCGGAGGACACCGGCATGTGGCTTCTGTACCGCTCGATGATGCCCGGGTTGCGCATGGCTGAATGATCCCCGCGTTGGCGGCGCACCACGCCGCCCCTGACGACCGAAACCCCGCGCCGGGACACCCCCGGCGACCGGACGGTAGCATAGCATCCGGAAACGCCGCGTTTCACGCCGCTGGACTCCGGAGGGGGCGGGGCGGTAGGCTGTTGCGGAGGGGCCCCCGTGCGGGGGCCGCCGAAAACCACGGGGAACCGGACGATGAACCAGAACGGCCCGCCGGCGATTAAGTTCATCGCCGTCTTTGGGATCGGCATCTTCGTGCTGCTGTGGGCGGTGTCCGCCATGCTCCGCCAGGCGGTGCAGCCGGCGGAGAAGCAGCTGGTGGCCGTCGCGGAATCGCATTCGCCCTTCGACCAGCAGCGGGCCTGGGCCGGCCTGGAGCACGTGGTCGGGCTGGGGCCGCGTCCGGCGGGGTCGGAGGCCGCCGGGGCGCTGCGCGAACACCTGCGCAAGGAGCTGCTGACGGCGGGGCTGGTGGTGCGGGAGCAGGCCGTGGACGCCGCCGGGCCGGAGGGCCCTGTCCGCCTGGTGAACCTGTTTGCCGAGTGCCGGGGCGACCTGGACGGCGTCATCGTGCTGGCGGGCCACTACGACACCCGCCATTTTGACGACTTCCCCTTTGTCGGGGCGAACGGGGGCGGCGCGGAGACGGCCTGGCTGCTGGAAATGGCGCGCGCACTGGGCCCGGAACGGAAAGGCTGCTCGGTGTGGCTGGTATGGCTGGACGGCGAGGAACTGCCGGAAGAGGCCCCTCCAGAGAACGGTCCGCCCGGGGGCAGGGCCTTTGCGGACCATCTGCGGGAAGTGGGCATGTTTGAAAAAGTGGCGGCGGTTGTCATGGTGGACGGGATTGGCGACGCCTATCTGGGGGTCCCGCGCGACCCCGGCGCGCCCCGCTGGCTGGGAAACGCGGTGTGGCGGACGGCCCTTCGGCTGGGCTACGGCGCCCACTTCCTTCATCAGGAACGGCCCGCAGGGGGAAGCCTGCTTTCGTTCCGCGGGGCGGGCCTGCCCGCCCTGGGGGTGGCTGACCTGTCCTACGGGGGGTCGCTGACCTCCGACCAGCGCCTGCGGCACACGGCGGAGGACACCCTGGACCGGGTGCGCGCGGAGAGTTTGAAGGCCGTCGGCGATGTCCTTTATCATGCTCTCAGTGCGGTGGATGAGGACTGGAAACGCCGGCGACCCCCGGGAGCGCAATGAGCACACCCCTTCAAGAAGGTTTTCCCTGGCTGGACGGCGCCTCGCATGAGGACATGCGGCGCGCCGTGGGGGCCCTGTACCGCGTGCATTCCCTGCTGGGGGCCATCACGGACCCCGACGCCCTGCTGGTCCGCATCAGCGAGGAGAGCCGCACCGTGGCCTCGGCCGAGGCGGCCTCCGTCATGCTCTACGACGCGGAGACGGACGAGCTGTATTTCCAGGTGGCCCTGGGCGACAGCGGCGACCAGGACGCCCTCAAGCGCGAGGTGCGCCTGAAAATGGGCCAGGGCATCGCCGGGCTCGCCGCGCAGACCCGCCGCGCGGTCTCGGTGCCGGACGTCACCAAAGACCCCCGCTTCTTCAGCGACGCGGACGCGGCCTCGCGTTTCCAGACCCGCAGCCTGCTGGCCGTGCCCATGATGGACCGCGACCGGCTCATCGGCGTGCTGGAGGTGGTGAACAAGGTGGGCGGAGACGCGTTCTCCGAGATGGACGAGCATGTGATGGCCATGTTCTCCAACGTGGCGGCGACCGCCATGGTCAACGCGCGCCTCATCGGCCAGCAGATCCGCAACGAGCGTCTCGCCGCCATCGGCGAGGCCATCGCGGGCCTCACCCACCACATCAAGAACATCATCACCGGCCTGGGCAGCAGCACGGAGCTCATCCAGATGGCCCTGGACCGGGAAAACACGGAGATGGCCCTGCGCACCTGGCCCGTCCTCAAGCGGAATGTGGCGCGCATGTCCTGTTTCGTGCAGGACATGCTGGCCTTCGCCAAACCCCGCGTCCCCGTGCGGCGCCCCGCCGACCTGTCGGCCCTCGTCCGCGACGCCGCCCAGTCGGTCAAAGACGCCCTGACCGCGCGGAACGCCGCGCTGGAACTCGACCTGGAGGGGGTTTCCGGTCCGGTCTCCGTTGACGAGGACGGCATCTTCCGCTGCCTGCTGAACCTCCTTCAAAACGCCGTGGAGGCGCTGCCGGAGACGGGCGGGCGGGTGTCTGTCACCGCGTCCGTCACCCCGTGCGGCGCCCTGGAAATCCTGGTGGCGGACAACGGCCCGGGCGTGCCGCCGGAGATCCGGAAGAACCTCTTCCAGCCGTTTTTCTCGACCAAGGGCGGGCGGGGCACCGGACTCGGCCTCGCCACGTCCGAGAAGATCGTCAAGGAGCACGGGGGCAGCCTGGTGCTGGCCCCCTCCGTGTCCGGGGCATGCTTCCGCATGCTGGTCCCCGACGCCGCGGTCAAGAGCGAAGACAGGGAGTGAGAGCGCATGCAGAAGTGGTCCGCCGCCTTCAAGAAAGCCTGGAAAAACGAGGACGTCCGGGGCTGGATGCTCTGGGCGGCCGCCACGCTGCTGCTTTTCTGGCCCTGCGCGCGCTTTCTCTACACCTACACCTACTCCACCATGGCCCCGGCAACCAAGCTGTCCTCCGCGGCCTTCATGGCCGCCATCCTGGGCGGGGTGATTTCCTGGGGCATTAACGAGGCGGCCTTCCGGATGCGGAAACGCCGCGCGGCATTGGAGAAGAAGAAGAACCGGAAGAAAGACGGGAAGCGCTGACCCCCCCGCCGGGGCGGGCCCCGGCGCGCAGAGAAGACGATTCATGGCAGAAATTTGGGACATGCTCGACCATCTGGACCGGAATCCCGGCGACCACGAGGAACGCTGGAAGCTGGCGAAGAAGTTCTACGCCGCCTGGGAATACGAGCAGGCCCTTGAGCAGCTGCTGGTCCTCAAGAAGGAATGGGAGCCCCGGCTGAACGTCAGCCGGTATCTGGCGGCGACCTATTACCGGCTCGGGAAGAACGAAGAGGCCCTCGAAGAACTGCGCGACGCCCTGAACCGGTGGCCGGACGAGTTGTCGCTGAAAGAGCAGATGACGCGGGTGCTGGAGACGCTCAAGGACTACGCCGGCGCGCGCGGGGCGTGGGAGGAAATCCGGGAGGCGCAGCCCGACCATCCGCTGGCGGAAAAGGCCCTGGAGCGCCTGAAGCGCAGCGAGCGCAAGGCGGCGGAGCGCACCAAGCGCAACAAACCCCCCGGGGCTCTGGCCTTCGCCGGCGCCACAAAGGTCTGCCCGGTCTGCGGGGCCGCCAACCTCGATGACGCGACGGAGTGCTGGCAGTGCGGGGAGGGCGGCCGGGGCGTGAAGACGCCGGAGCCGCGCACCGCCCCCGCGGGCGCGGCGGGAAGGACGGTCACCCTGAGCCCGGAAACCGCCGCGGTCGCCGCGGTCACAGTGGTCGCGCTGCTCCTGCTGGCCGGAGGGTATGGGACCGTGCTGATGCTGCGCGACGCGGGGGCCGCGGTGGAGGATCCCCGCCCCGTCGCGACCCTGGCCGACGTGTGGGCCCGGCAGATGCCGGCCAGCCGGATTTTCGCCGGCATCGCCATCATCTTCCTGTGGCCGCTTGTCCTGCGGCTGGCCCTGCGGCTGGTCCGCCAGGCCCGCCCGGCCCCGCCCGTGGTGGTAAACCTCTCGGCCGTCTTTCTGGGCGCCCTGGGCTACGCCCTCTCCTTCCTGCCCCATCCGGCAAATGTCCTCGCCCTGCTGCTGCCCGCGCTGGTGTCGCTGGTGCTGCTGCTCACGCTTTTCAGGCTGACCCCGCCCAAGGCCGCCGCAGCGTGGGGCATCCAGTGTCTTCTGGTCTTTGGCGCGGGCACGCTGCTGTTCTTCGCGTCAGAGTCGCTCCAGCTGGGCATGGCGGTCAACCCCCTGCGCGAGCTGCACACTGTCGCCCGCCACCTCGGCGACGCGGGCCGGCACGGCAACCCGGGCATGTACCAGATGCCCGCCGAAACCCTGCCCTGGGAGCAGCGGGTCGTCTGGCGGGAGACAGGTTCCTCGTGGCTGGACCGGCGGGCGGGGCCCGTCGCGTTTGTGGTCGTTCCGGAGGGGGACGTCCCCGAGGTCAAATTCCAGATTTATGACGAGACGGGGGTGCGGGTGTTTGACTATGTGACGGAGCGCCCCTACACGCGGTTCTTCGAGGTGGAGTCTGGAAAGGAGTACCGGATCGTCGCAGAGGGCCCCCCGGGAAAAGCCGCCCGGGTCATCGTGCAGAGCCTGCTGATCCCCGAGTTTCTATGACCCTTTCGCCTCCCGCGCCCGCCGCCGCGCCTCCCAGTGTTCCCATTCCCCCGCGCGGCCGGTGACCCGGAGAATCTCCCACGCGCGCGCGTTGCCCGGCCACCGGAACACGCATTCCACCGCCGCCGCCCGCGCCTCCTCCCCCCGGCCCAGGGCGTGCAGTGCCTCCGCCCGCAGCAGGTGCAGCCGCCCCGTGTCGGCGTCGCGGCGGCCCGCCGCCAGACGGCCGAGGGCCTCGGAGGGCCGCCCCTGCGAAAGCAGCAGGATGGCGTGGTCCTCCCCCGCCTGCGGCGGCGGCCATGCGCCGGAAAACACCCGCCGGTAGGCCGCGTCGGCGCCTGGATCCCCCGCGAGATGCAGGTCTTCCGCGTGCCGCAGCAGCCGGCTGGGCCGCACCACGCCCCAAAAACACCCCGCAACCGCCGCGCACACCAGCAACGCCGCGGCGCACCGAAGGCCCCCCTCCCCCGCCCGCCCTCCGGAGACGGCCGTCTCCGCCGGCCTTTGGGTGCCGGCGCCGCAAAGCAGCAGCAGCCCCGCCCAGGCGTGCGGGACGCTCTTGAGGCCCGCGTTCATGCAGCAGAACACGGCGAGCGCGGCCAGCGCGCCGAGAACCCCTGCGGAGGGCCTCCGAAAGCGGCCCCGGCGCAGGTTCCCGAGCCAGAATGCGGCAAGCGCGGCCAGCGCCGCAGCCCCCGCGAGGCCGTTCTCCGCCAGAAACTGGAGCGGCTCACCGTGGGCGTTGTCCGCGTGCAGCTCGTTGTGCGTGTGCCGCCCGCCGCCGTCCGCCCACAGCACGCGCCCCAGATGCCAGGGGCTTTCGCGGGCGAAATCGCCCAGCCCCGCGCCGGTCGCCGGGCGGTCCAGAAACATGTCCCACGCCCCCGCCCACAGCCACCGGCGGACATGGTAGCCCGTGTCGCCCGCGTCAAACGTGGCGTCCACCCGCGCCAGCACGGGGGACAGCACGGGAAGCGCGGGCAGCACCAGCGCCGCGAGCACAGCCCCCGCCGCGATCCGCCGCCGCCAGGGGATTCCGCGCCGACACAGGGCGGAAGCCGCCGCCACCGCACCGCCCACGGCCGCCGCCAGCCAGGCGGAGCGGCTCATGGACACCGCGAGCCCGCCGGTGCAGCACAGGGCCGCTAAAAGGTCCGCAAAGGCGCCTGTCCGGCCCGCCCGGCACCCCTCCGCCAGACGGCGTGACAGGAGCCCGATGCCTGCGGCCAGCGCCAGGGCGGCGTATCCGCCGAGCAGATCCTGGTTGCCGAACACGGAATAGGCCGGCTGGTCGTAGCCCGGAAAGACGGGAAAGAGCCGGGGGAGCCTCCCGGCGTATTGCAGCACCGCCAGCGCGGACACCGCCGCGCCGGACAGCAGCACCGCCCGCAGCAGTCCCTCGTCGCTGTCCCGGCCCAAGAGGTCCGCAACCAGCAGCAGGCCGGAGATGAGGAGCCCCGCCCGCACGAGGGCGGCGCGGGTCCACCAAGTCAGCTCTCCGGATTCCAGGAAGGCCATGCCCGCGAGAAACACAAAGAAGGCCGCCAGAGCCAGGGCGAAATCGCGCCCCGCCGCGCGCGGGGGCCGCGCCGCCAGCCACAGGGGCAGCATGACCAGCACCCACAGGGCAAGCGCGGCCTCCTTGGCATGAAGGAAGGAGGTCAGGCCATAGGACCACGGACAGGCGACCAGCACGGGGGATGCAAACAGGAAAACGGTCCGGAGGCGGGCAAGCTTTCCGTCCTGGGGGGGAATGTCGGGTTCAGGGATCATTTGCCGGTGCTGCGTGCCTGCGGGGGTGTGGTCCGCTCATTCGGACACGCGGACATCATACCCCAAACGCGCCACCGCCTGTGCGAGGGCCTCCGCGGGCAGGTCTCCGCCCGTGACCGTCGCGCGGCCCGCCGCCAGGTCCACCACCACCTCGGCGCCCGCCGCAGCCCCGCGCACCGCGCGCGCCACGGCGTTCGCGCAGTGGCTGCACGTCATGCCGCCCACCTCCAGGGTGACCGTGGCCGCCCCCGCAGGGACGGGACGTTCCCCGGCGGCGCGGGAAACCCGCCGCAGCACACGGGGCTCAAGCACGCTCCACACCAGCACGCCCACCAGCACGGCCGCCCACAGGGGGCCGCCCCCGGCCTCCGCGCCGTGCATCGCGTGGGCCGGGTCCAGGGTGCCGCCGGAGAAGCCCAGCGAGAGCGCGTCAAAGCCGAGTCCCGCGCCCAGGGCGGTCAGCACGACGGCCGCCAGATAGAGGAGTGCGGTCCGCCGCCCCATCATTTTCCACACCGTCGCCAGCGTCGCCGCATTGGTCGTGGGGCCCGCGATCAGAAAGGCCAGCGCCGCCCCCGGCGAAACGCCCAGGTGAACGAAACTGACCGCCAGTGGGATGCTCGCCGTGGCGCAGACATACAACGGCACGCCCACGGCGATCATGACGAGCATGGCCGGAAGCCCTTCCCCCAGCGAGGGGCCCAGCACCCCCGGTGGCGCGAGGGCCGAGACGGCCCCCGCGATCACCATTCCAACCGCGAGCGGCCGCGCAATGTCGCCCGGCAGCGTCACCAGCCCGTAATGCAGCGCGTGCAGCGTCTTCGCCCACGCCCCCGCCGGCGGTGACGCGTCCCCGTCATGGCAGCCGTCCGGGCAGCATTCCGCTTTGCGGTCCGCCGCCCGCGCGGTTTCCTCCGGCTCACCGAAGAGCATCACCAGCGCGCCGCCCAGCAGGCCGCTCAGCAGGGCGATCACCGGGCGGAACACGCCCATGAGCGGCCCCAGCATGCCCCAGGTCGCCAGAATGGAGTCCACCCCGGTCTGCGGCGTGGACAGCAGGAAGCCCGTGGCCGCGGCGCGGCTCGCCCCGCGCGCGCGGATGGACGCCGTCACAGCGATCACCCCGCAGGAGCACAAAGGCAGCGGCACGCCCAGCAGCACGCTCTTGAGAACGGGTCTGAAGCCGCGTCCGCCGAGATGGCGCTCAAACCATTCCGGCGACACAAAGGCGCTCAGCCCGCCCGCCACAAGGAACCCGAAAAGCAGGTAGGGGGACATCTGTCCGGCCACCACCCAGGTTTCCCGCGCTATGTCCAGAATCACGGCCATCGTTTGTCACACCATTTCTCTTTCAACGGAAACCCGGCTTCTTGCGCGGTCATTCCCCCCCGCACGGGCACGGACCCGCCTTCGCGACCCGTCCCTGTCATTTTCCCCTGTAGTCCGTGGTCAATTCGTCCGCCGTGATGGGCCGCTGCGGCAGTGCGCCCGCGCCCGTATCGGACACCGCGGCCGTTTCCAGGCGCACCGGCCCCCGCGCGAAGGTCACTTTTCCATGGACCAGCCCGCGCCCGGGATCGGCGAAGAACTCCGCCGGTTTCCCGTCCACAGTGACCCGCCCAAGGGTGTTTCCGCCCGTGCCCAGCACGACCACCCCTTCCATGCCGCCCGGGCCCTGGAGCCGCAGCGAGAGCCTGCGTCCGTCCGCGTCCCACGCCTCCGAGATGCGTTTGCCGCCCCACTGGTGATAGGCCGCGCCCGCCGAGACCTTCCGGACATGGAGCAGCCGGACCTCGTTCGGCTCAAGGGGAACATTCACAAAGGACGCCTCCGCCCGGCCGTCACCAGCCACCACGGCGCTGCGGGCGTGGATGTCATAGACAACCGTCGGCCCCGTCTCGCCTGGCAATGCCAGCGGCGCGCCGGGATCAGCCAGCGAACAGGCCGCCGCGTCCTGGTTCATGTTCGCGAGCACAACCAAGTTCTCGTTCCATACGCGGTTGTGATAGAGCGTCCCGTAGAGCCCCGCGGCGGTGGTTCCAAGCTCGGCCATGGGCCCGCACTCGTACAGGCCGAAATCGTACTGTGCCAGATTGTAGGTCCTCACAAAGAGCGGCTCGTGGGCGCTGACGCCCGACGCATGGGGGAACTTTTCGGGCCAGAGCCGCCAGTCGAGGTAGCAGTACTGCCCGCCCCCCGTGAGCAGGTCGAACGCGTAGGCCACCTCGGCGCCGCAGCGCGTGGTCTCGCTGTCGCCCGCGAAAAGGCAGCCCTGCGCGTGCATGTTTCCATACGTGCCGAACGTGGCGCGAAACGCCTCCACGGACGGGAAGCTGTAGCCCTCACCGAAGAGGTGGCAGTCAAACGCGGAAATGGCCGGGAGAATGAACCCGTGGCTCGAATGGTCAATCAGCACGGCATGGGGGCATTTTTCGCGCAGCACCTGCCTGCGCCGCCAGTTCATGTCATGCAGCTCGATGAGGCAGTCGTAGACCGGCTGCGGGTGCCCGTGCTCCCTCCAGAGCGTGCAGTTCGCATACGGCAGATTGTCGTCTATGTACATGCCGTCAACCGGATACCGTTCGAGCATCTGCCTCTTGCATTCGATCCGGTAACCGGCCAGTCCGTTCGGCGCCGCAAGGCACGTGGCCAGCGTGTTGCAGAAGCCGTCCATCGCGGCCGTGTACTTCCCCCCGTAGTTGAATCCCCGCCACAGGTCCCACCTGCCCTCCGCGACCAGTTCCGCGACACGCTCCGCATGGGCGTACTGGAGGTCGGCGTTCGCCGTCCAAATGAACAGCATGCCGGCGTCATGAACCGTCCGGATGACGCGGTCCAGTTCCTCGGCGGGCGGGCGCGGCTGTCCGGGCGGCCCCAGGCGGTGCATCTGAAACAGGGTGAAACCGAGCCGCGCCGCCGTGTTGATCTCATCGTCGGACGGGTAGGGATGCTTCCCGTCACCCACCCAGATGAACATGCGCAGGTCCGGCCGGCGCGGGTGGGGCAGGCGGTTCGGCGCGACAGCCAGCCCGACGCGGAAGGTGAACGGCTCGCCCGCGCGCATGGTGAACGGCTCCGCATCCGGGCCGACATGGATGAGATGCTGGTGCAGCCCGAGGGTGGCCTCCCCTTCCCCGCCGGAATCAACGCGGACCGCGGCGGTGTCAAGCTCCGCCGGCGCCCGGTGGAAGTCGCCCATGTCGGTGAACATGGCCAGCGCCGCCTCGGCGCTGAACACTTCGAGGCAGGAGGTGGGCGTGTGCATGCGCGCCGTTTCGCCCGGCTCCGGCAGCGCCCCCTGGAAGCAGTCCATCCCCTCGGTGTCGCGGCGCTTGTGCAGATAGCCGGTGAACCGGCCGGCCGCTTCCAGTTCATGGCGGATCCCCTGGCGCAGGACCAGGTCCGTCTCGGGCGTCAAAGTCACTTCCGAGACCAGCACGCCGTCGTTGTAGAGGACATGGCGGATTGCGCACGCCACACCGGGACACCACACGCCTTCCGTCCGAAGAATTACCTGGTCCTTTTCCTGTTTCAGGATCTTGGTGGCGCCCCTGGCCGACACCGCCATACTGGCGTCATCGAGCCAGAGCGTGGCCGGTTTGCTGAGCCTGACTACCTCTTTGCCGTCACGCATCGCCTGCAGTTCGGAGACCGCGCCGGTGGCCCGGTCAACGACGTAACGGAACGTCGGCCCCTGAACGGTGATCGCCGTGTCGCTTTCAGTGCAGGCCAGATCCTCCGACGGGAGCGGGTCGCGCAGGACCTCCGTGGCCGGCCTGCTCACCGGCCCGGCGCCCGCGGAAAGCGCGAGGAACAGAAGGACAATGGAAAGCGGCAGGCTCTTCTTCATGGTGCGGACTCCCTCACCCGTTCCAGTTTCCAGACATCGGACTCCATGTTGTTTCCGGTCACCATCCACAGGGCGTTCTTGAAGACAAAGACGCTCGCGGCATGCCGGGGCTTCCAGGGCGTGTCCGGAATCTCCTCCCACTGAACGCCGTCGGCGGAACACCAGACGTCGTTCCGGTTCTCCCTGTTCCACCCCTCCATCACCCACATTCTGCCGTCAAACACCGCCACGTCATGATACTCACGGGGATGCCACGGCGCGTGGCGGACGAGGCACTCCCACGAGACGCCGTCCGGGGAGCTCCACACATCATTGAAGAACCGGCGTTCCGGGACGGCGGGCGTGTCGTAGGTGCCCCCGCCCAGAATCCACATGCGGTCCTTGAAGACGGCTTGTCCGCCGATCAGGCCGCGCGGACACCAGTGCTCCCCCTCCGGAACCACCCGGTTCCAGTGGATCCCGTCCTCAGAGTTCCAGATGTCGTTGTAAGACCGCTCCGCCGCCGGGGCATACTGCGGGGTGGTCTGCCCGCCCATCACCCATAGCTTGTCCCCAAAGACCAGTGTGTGGAAGAGGACCCGCGGGCCCCAGGGAACCGGCGCCCCCCGGTTCACCTGCGTCCAGCTCTTCCCGTCCGCCGAGTTCCACACGTCATTCTGGTAGTGGCCCTGCAGCGGGTCGCCGCCCACGATCCACATCTTCCCCTGAAAGACAACGCAGCCGGCGGTGTGGCGGCCCTCCCACTCGCGGGCGGCATCGAATTCCGGCCTGCCGAAGGTGTTCGGCCGCTCCATGACCCAGGCCGCGCCGTCGGCCGTGCTCCAGACGTCATTGACGCAGGTGCGCGGGAAATAGGCCTTGTCCACATTGTTCCAGCCGCCGATGAGCCACATTCTGTCCTTGTACACCAGGGCGCCGGCGCCATCGCGCGGCGTGAACGGGGCCTCCAGGGCAATCTTGACCCAGCGATACTCCGAAGTGGCGTCGGCCGCCGCCGGCAACGCCGGCGCGGTTCCAAGCAGGGCCAGTATGGCGGCGCATCGCCTCAGACACCGGATCGGCATATCTGTCCCTCCAGATTTGGAAGCCTCAACCACCGCCGCACGTCTGAATACTGTGCGCCTGTCACGGCTCCGGCATCAAGGCGTGCCATGGGCGGGTTCAAGCCCGGAACGTAGAACGCCCTCCCGGGCCGGCCCGGGAGTGCGTCGTTGCATTCAAGGCAATGGTGGGGGGGCGATGTTGAAAACGAAAAGGCGCCCTTCTTGATCATGCTTTCTTGCATCCACAATCGCTTTGCCCTGAGACTCCCATCGCGTTCCGCCTAGACCTTGAATCCCGCCGCGCCGCTCTGGTTAAACCGTTCCACCATCATATTGCGCTACAATTGAGCACCGCGCCGATATTTCCTAACGGCCCAGATCGTTGAGCTGAGGCCCGGTCGGACTTGACGTGCGCGCGAGTTTGAGGCACACTATTCCTGTTGAAGTTGGGGTTTATCTTTTTCAAACGCCCTGAGGCCTTCGTCAGGGCAAGGAGACACAGTATGACTTCCCTTGCCATGCCGCGCCCGTACGCCGTCGCCGCCGGCGTGATCATTGCGCTCGCCGTCGCCGCCGGCGCGGCGGCTCAGCCCGACGAACTCGTCGTCACCACGTCCCAGGCCGACTTGCGCCTGTCCGCGGAGAACGGCTTTGACATCGTCGAGATCGCGGGCGACAAGTGCTCCCTCGAGGGCGCCCCGGGCGCGCCGTGGCTGCCGGTGCGCAACGTCCATATTCTCATCCCAAGCGAGCGCGCCGTGGCGGCCGTCTCGGCGGAGGTGCTCGAGGAAGTCCCGCTCAAGGGCGCGCACATGCTGCATCCGGCGCAGCCGCCTGTGCCCACGAACGGCCTGCGCGACGCCGCGTTCGTCCCGCCCGATCCGGCGGCCTACGCGGCCACGGGACCCCTGCATCCGGAAGCGGCCGTGCTGGTTGATACGGCGCTCGTGCGGGGCTATCGGATGGCGATTGTGCGGGTTTATCCCGTGGACTACGTCCCGGCCAGGCAGCAGGTGCTCCTGCGCACAGCGATCCGGCTGCGCCTTGAGTTTGGCGCCCAGGCGGCCCCGGCGACGCCGGCTGCGTACGCGGTGCCGTCGCCCACGTTCGAGCGCCTGGTCCGGGAGGACGTCATCAACCCCGAGGCCGCGGACAAGCCGGAATACGCGCCGATGCGGCCGCTGTCCATGACCGAATCCGGAGAGGTTCAGTATCTCCTCATCGGGGACGCGTCGATGTTCGGCGCGTTCCAGCCGCTGCTCGATTGGAAGACGAAGAAGGGCGTGCCCGCCGAGGCTGTGGACGTCCAATGGATCTGCGCCAACTACCCCGGGGCCGACACCCAGGAACGCATCAAGGCCTGCATCAAGGAGTATGTCGAGCGCAAGGGCACGCTATGGGTCGCGCTGGCCGGCGACGACGCCATCGTCCCGGACCGCGACTGCTATGTGAACATGGGTTCGGACAGCGACACCGCCATTCCCACGGACCTCTACTACGCGGGCCTGGACGACATGAACTGGGACGACGACGGCGACGGCCTGGCCGCGGAGACCACGGACACCATAGACATGGGTCCGGACGTCTTTGTGGGCCGGCTCCCGATTCGCACGGTGGCGGACGCCGAGGCCGTGGCCAACAAAACGCTGGCCTATGAGAAACACATCCCGGCCGGCGGGTTCGCGGAGGAGATGCTGCTGACCGGGGTGAAGCTGTGGAGCGCGGGCGACTCGGAAGGCAAGTCCGAGTCCATGTTCACCAGCTACATCCACCCGTACTGGTCCGGGGCCCGCTGGCGGTTCTACGACTCGAACACGGACTTCGCGGGCGGCGCGTGCGATGGGGAGCAGCCCTTGGCGGCCGGGCCGGGGTACGACGTGTGCACGCCCAACATGAACGAGCAGATCCTGCGGGGCTACAACTTCTACCACATGTCCACGCACGGCGGCGAGACGATCTTCGCCACGGAGCGTGGTGAGGGGTACTCGGCCGATGCGGCCGGGGCTGTCGGCAACACAAACGCCTATACGAACGTCCTTACGATCGCGTGCTCGACGAACGCGTTCGACATAGCCGAGCCGAGCCTGAGCGAAGGCTTCATGCGGAATCCGCACGGCGGGGCTGTGACCTACATCGGCGGCAGCCGCTTCGGATGGGACACGGGCGGGTCGTCGCACGGCACGTCGTTCCTCTACGACCGGACGTTCTACGAACTCCTGTTCCAGGGCCTGCCCGCGGCGTATCCGGGCCACGTCGGGTCCGTGTTTGCCCGCACGAAGGAATACTGGATCGGCAGCTGTTCCTATGACGGTTCGATGCGGTGGGTGCAGTTCTCGCTCAACCTCATGGGCGACCCCGAACTTCCCCTGTACACGGCCGACCCGGCCACGGCCCACCCGACCCACGCCACAGCCATTCCCCTGGGCCGCCAGACGTTCGCGGTCGAAGGCTGCCCGCCCGGCGCGCGCGTCTGCCTGTCCAAGGACGATGTGTACGCGCGCGGGATCGCGGACGCCGCCGGCCATTTCGAGGCCGAGATCGCCCCCGAATCCTGCGGGCCGTTGGCTGTCACGATCACCGCGGCCAATTACTATCCCTACGAGGGCGCGGCCGCGGTGGCCGGCGGGTCCGCCGGCCAGGTCTTCCTCGAACAGGCGTACTGCTCCTGCGCCGACACGCTGGGCGTCAGCCTGGTGGACACGGACCTGGCCGGCGCCGGCAGCCAGAACGTCCTCTTGACGGCCACCGGCGGCGATCTTGAAACGCTGGCCCTAACCGAAACGCCCCCCAACAGCGGCGCGTTCGCCGGCGCCATCGCGACATCCGGCGCGGCCCTGTCCGTCGGCGACGGGACGCTCCAGACCGCCACGGGCGAGACGATCACGGCGACGTACGAGGACGCCGACAGTGGCGCGGGCCCGGCCACGGTTCACGACACGGCCGAGGCGGAATGCGATGCCCCGGCCATCGCCAGCGTCCACGTCTACGACATCGCCGTCCGCACGGCCAAGATCGGGTTCGCCACGGACCGTCCGGCCACGGCGCGCGTGCGCTACGGCCTGACGGCGGGCGGGCCCTACCCCTTTGAGGCGGCCGATCCGCTCCTGCGTGACGAGCACGTGGTCACGCTGACCGGCCTCGAATCCGACGCGGTCTACTACTTCGAGGTAGACGTGTGGGACCGCGGCGGCAACGCCGTGACGGACGACAACGACGGACGGGCGTATCGGTTCAAGACGCTGGTGACGGCCTACTTCTTCCCGCTCGACACCGACCCCGGCTGGACCCGGGAAGGCAAGTGGCAGTTCGGCGCGCCCCTGGGCGGCGGGTCGCTCCATCACGACCCGGCCGCGGCGCACACGGGCGCGAATGTCTACGGTTACAACCTCGCGGGCGACTACGAGCCCAATCTCGTGGCGCCGCACACCCTGACCACGGACGCGCTCAACTTCTCGGGCGCGCGACACGTGTGGCTCCAGTGCTATCGGTGGCTCGGGGTCGAGTCCGCCTGGGCGGACCACGCCCGGCTCGAGGTCAGCCCCGATGAAAGCGCCTGGACCGAGGTCTGGGCGAACGGCGCCGACCACGTCTCGGACGCGGCCTGGACCGAATGCGTCTTCGACCTCTCAGAGACCCTGGCCGACGCGGCCGCCGGGCGCGTCCGCTGGGCCATGGGCCCCACGGACAGCCTCGCGGACTACCCCGGCTGGAACCTCGACGATATCCGGTTCCTGCGCGACGTGCCCGACGCCCTCGCGGTGAGCCCTGAGGCCGGCGCGGACTTCGCGGGGCCGGCCGGCGGGCCCTTTGCCCCGGAATCCACGACATTCACGCTCGCCAACGTCGGCGCCGAGCCCGTCGAGTGGCGCGTCCAACACGTCCAGCCCTGGCTGACGGCCGTCCCGGACCACGGCGTGATTCCGGCCGGCGGCGCGCCCGTGGAAATTACGGTGAGCGTCAACGCCGCCGCGGACGGCCTGCCCGCAGGCGCGCATGCCGACACGCTGACGTTCACGGACCTCTCGCTGACGCGCAGCGTCGCGCGGACCGTGACGCTCACAGCCCGGCCGGCCGCGGCGTTCTCCTGGGAACCGGTCGCGTCGCCGCAGAACGCGGGCGCGGCGTTCCCTGCGACGATCGCGGCGGTGGACTCCGAGGGCATGACGGTGACGGCGTTCGAAGCCCCGGTGACGCTTCAGGGCCTGTGCGGCCTGGGCGGCGGCCAGACCATCGGCACGGGAACCGCGGGCTGGGCCTATCCCATGGCCACGTTCTACCATGATGCCCGCACGCAGACCATCTACCTCCAATCCGAGATCGGCGGCGCCGGCGTCATTGACGCGCTCGCCCTCGAGGTCGCCGCCATACCGCCCCAGCTCATGAGCGCCTGGACCATCCGCATGAAGCACACGACCCTGAGCGCCTACGACGCATCGCCCCCATGGGAGAGCACAGACTGGACCGTCGTATACCAGGGCAACGAGTCGGTCACGGCCACGGGCTGGACCCGTTTCGACTTCCAGACGTCTTTCGCGTACAACGGCGTAGACAACCTCATGATCGATTTCAGTTTCAACAACAGCAGCTACTCTACCGACGGGTCGTGCCGCTATTCGACGCCCGGCGGGACGCGGTCGCTGTATTACCGAACCGACAGCGGTTACGGCGATCCGCTGACCTGGGCGGACCGGACGCCCGCGCCTTCGGCCACGGACGGCGTTCCCAACATCCGGCTATGGGGCGGGAGCCCCATCCCGGTCGCGCCGACCACCACGACGGACTTTGTCAACGGCGTGTGGTCCGGCGACGTGACCGTCCTCGGCGGCGCTCTTGCCATGCGGCTGCGGGCGGAGGACGCCGAAGGACACACGGGAGACAGCAACAGCTTCGATGTCCTGGGCGGCGAAGGCGAAGGTGAAGGCGAAGGCGAGGGTGAAGGCGAGGGCGAAGGTGAAGGCGAGGGCGAAGGTGAAGGCGAGGGCGAAGGTGAGGGTGAAGGTGAAGGCGAAGGTGAAGGCGAAGGCGAAGGCGAAGGCGAGGGTGAAGGCGAAGGAGAGGGCGAAGGAGAAGGTGAGGGTGAGGGCGGATACTGGTACGCCGTCCATTTCCTTCAAGACGGCGCTGGATACTATTGGGACTTCATCACGGACGGTGCCGTGGCGGACGGCAGTCCGACTATCGCCGAGACCGTTGACGCCTACGACCGCGCCGTGCGCCTGTCCGTGAACGGCGCGGTTTTCCCCCGGTCCGCGCTGACTACGGACCTTGCCGGGCGCGTGGTCGTAACCGGCCCCGAGGCGCTCGGCGGACTGGTCGTCACGCGGCGCTGTTTCGTGCCCGAAACCGCCGGGGAAGGCTATGCCTGCTTCCTGGAGTATCTCGAGAATCCCGGCGACGCGCCGATCGAGGCCGACGTCGCGATCTTCGGTGATCTGGGCGCGGACCAGGGCCAGCGCGTGATCGCCACGTCCAGCGGCGACGCGGCGTTCACCCCCGGGGACCGTTGGCTGACGTCGGACGACGACGGCCCGGGCGGCGCGAGCCATGACCCCTCGCTCAGCTTCAACTTCTGGGGCGCGGGCGCGGGGGTGACGCCGGACGCCGTGGCGTTCCCGGTGGCGCCCTCGACATCCGAAGCGCCCTACTCCGTGTCGTACCCCGTGGTCGTTCCGGCGCACGCGGGCGTGCTGCTGATGCACTTCGCGGGCCAGCGCGCCAATGCGGACAACGCCGCCGCCCTGGCCAACGCCCAGTACCTGGACGGCCTGCCCGCTCCTGCGCTGGCCGGCCTGGCCGCAGCCCCGGCCGCACCCATTGTCAATTGGAGTCTGGCGGGCGACCTCGAGGTGACTCCCGAGACGCCCTTCGCGGCCGAGGGTATCGAACACGGCGTGTTCGCGCCCGACGAGGCCAGCTATGTCCTGACGAACACCGGCCTGGCCCCGCTCGATTGGGCCGTGACCGGCGCGCCAGCCTGGCTCGCCGTGACGCCGTCCAGCGGAACCCTGGCCCCGGGCGGCACGGTCGAAGTCGCGGTGAGTCTCGTGGGCGCGGTCGCGCAGGCGCTGGCCCCGGGGCTGCACTACGAGAATCTCCTGTTCGAAAACATCACGGCCGGCGGGGCCTGCGTGCGCGGGGCCGCGCTCCGCGTGTCTCCGCAGCTGAACCTCGCGCCGCCGACGGGCTTCCTGGCCCAGGGCCGGGCAGGCGGCCCGTTCACGCCGGACACGGCGTCGTACGCGCTGACGAACGCCGGCCCCGACGGCGTGGCGTGGAGCGTTGCGGCCCCGGCGTGGGCCACGGCCGCGCCGGCCTCGGGTTCTCTCGCGCCGGGCGAGACGGTTGCCGTCACGCTGTCGGTGAACGCGAACGCCGAGACCCTGCCCGTGGGCGCGCACACCGGCGAGATCCTGTTCCAGAACGTCACGCTCGGCTCGGCCCAGGCCCTGCCCGCCGAACTGCGCGTGCGCGACGTCATCTACGTTGACGGCTCGGCGCCAGGCCCCCGCGACGGCACGTCGTGGGCCCACGCCTACGCAACCGTCCAGGAAGGGCTGGATGCGGCCACGGCGGCTCCCGGCCCCGTCCGGCCGTGGGTGTGGACGGCCGAAGGCGTGTACCAGGAACACGTGGTCATGGCCGACGGCGTGGAGGTCTATGGCGGGTTCGCGCCCGGCGCCGCAACCTTGGCCGATCGCGTCCCCGGCGCGAACGTCTCCGTCCTCGACGGCGGCAACACGGGCACGGTCGTCACGTTCGGCGCGATCGCCGGGGCCGGGCTCGACGGTTTCACCGCGCGCAACGGGTTCAGCGAGGAGCACGGGGGCGGCGTCTCGGTCCACGGCGCGGCCGCCACGTGCTTTATCCGGAACTGCGTGGTCCGCGAGAACAAGTGCGCGTTCCGCGGCGCCGGGATCTATCTCGGGCCCGAGTCCCCGGTCGAGATCACGGACTGCACGGTCATCGGCAACATCGGCATGGGCACCGGCGACTTTGGCGGCGGCATCATGTGCGACCGCGCCGCGAATGCCCGCATCTCCGACTGCGTGATCGCGGCCAACCGCAACCGTTACGGCGCCGGCCTCGGCTGCATCATGTCGTCCCCGACGGTCGTGAACTGCGTCATCAGCGGCAACGCGGCCGCCACGTGGGCCATGAACGGAGCCACCCGGCACGGCTCGGGCGGCGGCGGCGTGTTCGCGCACGACTGCGCCAGCCCGACGCTGGTCAACTGCGTCATCAGCGGCAACTACACGGTCAACTGGTGCGCCGGCGCGCTCTATTGCCAGGGCCACTCGAACCCGCGCCTCATCAACTGCACGCTCAGCCGCAACCGCAGCCATCACACGGACAATTGGGAGATTCCGAGCGGCGTGGTCGTCAACACGAACTCGAAGCCGAGCCTGACCAATTGCATCATCGAAGGCATGTGGAACGAAGGCATCCGCGAAGAGGACGCGACCTCCGACGTGGTCGTTGACCACTGCATGTTCCGCAACAACGGCTGGGCCGACTTCGTTGACGAGGGCGCGACGGGCCTGACCGGCGGCCACGAAATTAGCCGCCGCGTCGCGGACTGCCACGACAACGCGCTCGGCAATCCCGATCCGCTCTTCGTGATGGGCCCCTCGGGCGCCTGGACGGAGCCGCCCGCGTATGACGCGGCCCGCAACGTCACGGTTCTGACGACGTCCGGCGCGCCCTTCGCCCCCGGCGCGCTCGCCGGCCGGCTGATCAATCCCGACACGTCCCAGCCGCGCCAGGCCTACGTCATGGACAACACGGCCGACGTGGTCGAGGTCCTCGGCGACGTCACCAGCGCCACGGGCCCGGACGGCTACGTTGATGCCGGCGACGGCTTCCTCGTCATAGATTATCACGTCGGCTCCGGCTCGCCCGCGGGCGACGCGGGTGTTACGGCCGCCGCGGCCGGCGTGTCCACGGATTTGGGCGGCGGCCCGCGCGTCCTGGGCGGGGCAGTGGACCTGGGCGTGTTCGAGCATGACTCCGGCCCGCGCTTCTCGCTGCACCCGGCCGGGGCGGTGCGCTACCGCACGGAGGCGCACACGCTCTCCGCGCTCGCCGAGAGCGCCGGCCGCGCCGTCGCCTATCAGTGGCTGAAGGGCGGTGCGGACATCCCAGGCGCCACGGACGCCGACCTCGTCATTCCGTCGCTCACGCCGGCCGACGCCGGCGTCTACGCGTGCCGCGCCACGGACGACCATGGCCTGAGCGCCGTGTCGAACCCGGCCAGCATCGCCATCATCAACGCGCCGCCGGTCACCATCACGCTCCAGCCCGCCTCCGCGAACCGCTATAGGGACCAGTCGCACGTGTTCGACATGGCCGCGGAAGGCGGTCTCGGGACCCTGCATTACGAGTGGAGCGCCAACGGCGCCGTCGTGCCCGGCGCCACCACGTCCTCGCTCGCACTCGGCCCCTTGTCGGTCGGTGACTCCGGGGCCTATGTCTGCCGGGTGTATGACGACACGGCCGCGGACTGGATCGCGTATGACGGCCACTTCTACCGCCTGACGCCTTCCGCCATGACGTGGCCCGAGGCCGAGGCGTGGGCCCAGACTCTGGGCGGGCATCTGACGGCGGTCACGAGCGACGCGGAGAACGCGTTCCTGTTCGGCCATTTCGGCGGCGAGGACCTCTGGATCGGCCTTGCCGATCCCACAATGGAGGACGAATGGACCTGGGCCAGCGGCGAACCCACGGCCTATACGAACTGGGGCGACGGCGAGCCCAATCACGCCGCCGGCATCGAATGGTGCGGCCAGATGCGCGGCGACGGCCAGTGGAACGACCTCGCCGAAACCCACGTGCTGCGCGGCGTCGTCGAGATAGACTCACTCGGCGTCTCGACCCAGGAAGCCAGCCTTGTGGTCCGCGACGCCCTGCCCATCACCATCGTCACGCAGCCCGCGGGCGCCGTCAGGAACGTCGGCGACGCCCACGACCTCAGCGTGGTCGCCGAGAACGGCTACGGCCCGCTCAGCTACGTCTGGACCAAGGACGGCGCGCCCCTGCCGGGCCGGACAGATGCCTCGTGGTCCATCAACCCGGTCGCACCCGCCGACGCTGGCTCGTACGCCTGCATCGTGTCCGACACGGACGCTTCCGTGACGTCGGATTCCGCCGTGCTGGACGTGCGCACGGGCGCGGCGCTGGCGCTGGACGGCCAGCCCGCGGGCGCGACCAAGTATCGCGGCGAAACCCATGCGTTCACAGTGACCGTCGCGCCGGGTGGCGGCGTCGGCGTCATCCACTACCAATGGACCAAGGACGGCGCCACGCCCGTGGGCGGCGACGCGCCCGAGCTTGTGCTCGGGCCGTTGACCCTGGCCGACGCCGGCGCCTACGCGTGCCAGGTCTCGGACGACGTCACGAGCCTGTCCTCGGCTTCGGCCACGCTCGAGGTCCGCGACGCCCTTCCGCCCGTGATCTCCGCGCACCCCGCGGGCGCGGTCAAGTACCGCACGCAGAGCCATACGCTCCTTGTGGCCGCTGAAGGCGGCCTGGGCACGCTCCATTTCCAATGGACCAAGGACGGCGCGGACGTGCCGGGCGCCACGACGCCCAGCCTCACCCTCGAGCCCCTGGACCTCCCGGACGCCGCCGCGTACGCCTGCCGCGTCCACGACGACGTCCCCACAACCGTGGTCTCGGACGCCGCCCTGCTCGAGGTCCTCGACGCCGTCCCGTTGGCCGTCACGGCCCACCCCGCGAGCCTGACGTGCTACCGCGGCGCGTCCTATCCCGCGGCCGTGGCCGTTCAGGGCGGGTTCGGGCACATCAACTACCTCTGGACCCGTGACGGCGCGCCGGCCGGCCTGCCCAACGCCGCCGCGTTCAACCTCCCGTCCCTGACCCCGGCCCATAGCGGCGCCTACCAGTGCGTGGCGAGCGACGCCTACTCGGTCGCCGCGTCCAACTTGGGCACGGTCCTTGTCTACGACGCCCTGCCCCCGGAGATCGCGCTCCAGCCCGCGGCCGCCACGCGCTACCGCACGGAATCGCACACGTTCGCCGTGCAGGTCGCCAACGGCTACGGGACCATCCACTATCAGTGGACCAAGAACGGCGTGGACGTGCCCGGCGCCACGGCAGCCGAGCTCACGCTGCCGGACCTGACCCTGGACGACGCGGCGGACTACGCCTGCCGCATCCAGGACGATTTCCCGACGACGCTCACGTCGAACGCGGCCGCACTGACCGTGATCGACGCCGAACCCGTCCGCATCAGCGGCCAGCCCGTGGGCGCGGTGAAGTACCGCGGCGAATCGCATCTGTTCGCCGTGGCCGCCGAAGGGGGGCTCGGGGCGCTCACGTACGCGTGGCACCGCGACGACGCGGCCAAGGACCTCGACAAGGCCGAGACCCCCGTGCCTGGCGCGGACGGGCCCGAGCTTCTGTTCGAGAACCTCCAGCCGGGCGACTCCGGCGCGTATCGGTGCGCCATCACGGACCAGGTCCCCACGACCCTGTTCACCAGCCCCGCCGTGCTCGTCGTGGCCGACGGCGAACGCATCCGCATCACCCAGCAGCCCGCGCCCGCCGCGATACAGTTGGGCGAAGGCTGCGTGCTGTCCGTGGCGGCCGAAGGCGGCGTCGGCGCGCTCCACTACGGCTGGCTCCGCAACGGCGACACCATCGCCGGCGCGCCCGACGCGCCAACGTACACCATCGCCGACGCCGTGCCCGAAAACGAAGGCGTCTACACCTGCGAGGTCTCCGACGACTACAGCGCCGAGCTGTCCGATGAGGCCTTTGTGGACGTCATCGAATCCCACAACCTGCCCGTCGCCGGCGCTCCGGCCTGCGCCCTGCTTGCCCTGCTCGCAGCCGTGGCCGGCGCGACCCGGATTCGGAGGGAAGGACGCCGCTAGGAATACACGCGAACGGCGCTCCTTCGGAGAGAGTCTCCGAAGGAGCGCCGTTCGGAAAAGAAGAATGGTGGAGGGTTCGGCGCTGAAAACGAAAAGGCGCTCTGCTTGATCGTTCTTTCCAAGGTGTCTTGTAGAAACGGTTTACGGAATCGCTGTCGGCGCACCGACGCGCCTCGCAAAGGAAGGGTTTTTGGGAGAGTGTCCTCTGCGTGGAATCGCGCGTGGGACTTTCCCGCATAAGCCCCTGTCATGCAGTGGGTTGTCGAAAGCACCGTCTGGCGCGACAGACGCAACGCGATGGCAAGCCGGCCACGCAGGTCGTCCCCTGGGTCGAGGGTCTCGACGATCAGAGGACGTCACGGTCTTGGCCAGGCTGCTGCTCGATTCGTTGCGCAACAGTGTCTTCCCCGGGGAAATCTTCGACCAGGACGTGCCCAAATTTCAGATACGATTCGCCAAAGGGGAAACGTGGTGAGACGCGGCGGGGAATCCGGCTTCGTAACCGTCGCTGTCGCTCGTGCCACGCTGCCGCTCGAATCTGCCTCAAAGGGGGGCGTGTCTCCAAACGAGGAAAAATGAAACGGGACTGGCTCCCGTGATTCCCATTTCATGCCGCTGTCCTGTCCTTCGCGCGTTTGCAGACGCGGTGCGCTCCAAGTTACAGTTCACAGATTGACCTTGTCCGCAAACCACTTTACGATAGCCCGCGGCAGCTGCGAATGAGAAAGGCAGACGTAATGAGAACTCGACTGGTGACTGTCACGGTCCTAATGATGTGCGGCATGTTGGGTCCGATTGGCCCGGTCTCCGCGCAGGAAAAAGGACTCATTTTTGCCCATCGGGGCGGCGCGCACGAATTCGATGAGAACACACTGGATGCGTTTCGGTCGAGCTATGAGAAAGGGCTGCGCGGTTTCGAGACTGACGTTCGCATGACCAAAGACGGCATGCTGGTCATTTTGCACGACGACAACCTTGAACGCACGCACAATGCGACAGGGGCGGTGGAGGACAAGACCGCCGCCGAGTTGCGCACCGTCACCAGCAAGAAGACCGGCCAACCCTTCCTGTTTCTGGAGGAACTCCTGTCCTACTTCGACGACAAACCCGGCGTGTATCTCGAACTGGAGATGAAGACCGGCGACAAAGCGTTGTATCCGGACACGCGGCTTGACGAGTATTGCCGGAAACTCCACGAAGCCGTTAAGGCCCATGAGCCGGAAGGTTCGTTCTATGTTTGCACCTCCTTTGACGAACGGCCTCTGAAAGTCATCAAAACTCTGGATGCGGATGCGGATCTGCTGCTCACCACCGACTTGCCGTGTTCGCCGGACCTCGTGAAGCGCGCTCAGAACCTGGGAATCAGGCGAATCGGCTGCCGGATGGAAGAAACATCGCGGGCCGCAGTGCGGGCTGCCCAGGAAGCCGGGCTCGTTGTGACCGGCTGGCCCGGCCAAAGTCTGCAGGACTATCACCTTGCTGTCGGTCTGGGCGTGGACGCCTTCTGCACGGACATTCCTGTCGCGATCCAGACTTGGAAGGCGAAGCACGAGTAACGGCGGCGTGTGGCGGTCACTGTGCCTGGCGTTTGTGTTGTTGGCTTGACATGCCCGAATCGGGCAAAAATGCGGCGAGGCAAGTCCTGATCCCGCGGGGCGGGAGACTGCGGGAACCCCTGCAAATACACGGCGAAAACGCGAAACGCTCCCGCGGAGAACCTCTCCGAAGGAGCGCCGTTGCGAAAAAAAGAATGGTGGAGGCGGCGGGAATCGAACCCGCGTCCGAAGGTGCTTCCACATGGGCGTCTACGTGCGTAGTCTGTCCTTTGGTGATTCGCCCGGCGGAAACGCGTCAGACGCGCTTTTCCGCTTCGCTAGGCGACTGCTACTCGCACCGGGTCATCGCCACCCCCCGGCTTGAGGTCCGCTGGTTTGCACCCCGCATCCGCTAGCGGACAGTCGCGGAGGGGGCGCGTCGCCTTTATTTAGGCGGCGAGAGCGTAACTGTTGTTCGCAGTTATGTGGTTCCCGCTTTTTACGAGGCCAGCGGGTCCTCGGCACGCAGCCCATGCTTCATCCACCCCCGTCGAAACCTGGTCGCCCCCACAGTATCCTGCGGTTGCGCACCCTTCGGAGGGATGCCGCATGTCACGGGTATTGTACCATAAGACGCGGGCGCGCGGGAGAACCGCTTCCCCGCCCGCGCCAAACCGTTCCAAACGGCCCCTCTCCGGTCTCGCGGGAGAGGCGGCGGGAGCAGTGCCATGCGGTTTCTCGGGCTGGTGACGGCGTTTCTGGGATGCGCGGCGGTGTGTGCGGCGGCGGACACGAAGGCGGTCTTTCCCGAGCCGGACCAGTTGCCGGTGCTGGGGGAGCTGCCCGACCCCTTCCTCCTGCGCGATGGCCGCCGCGTGGCCACCCGCGAGGAATGGGAAGCGCGCCGCGCCGAGATCACGGAGATGCTGCTGCATTACGCCTACGGAACCCCGCCCCCCGCGCCCGATTCCATGGCGGTGGAGAACGAGACGGTCCGCGACGCGTTCGACGGAAAGGCGCGGGTGCATGAGTTCGTGCTGCGCATGAACGGCAGGGACGGCTTCGCCATGCACGCCGGGGTGATCGTCCCCACGGAGGGCGGGCCGAAGTTTCCGGTCATCGTGGCCGTCAATCCGGTGTACGGGAAGCACAACGAGGAGACGGCGCGGCAGGTGATCGAACGCGGGTACGCGTTCGCGGGCTTCGATTACCATGACGTGGACAACGACCAGGACGACCGGTCGGCGGGCATCTATCCCTTCTATCCGGACAGCGACGGCGCGAGCCTGGTCATGTGGGCCTGGGGCGCCATGCGTGTGGCCGACTATCTGGCCACGCGGGGCGACATGGACCTGTCCAAAATGGCCGTCACCGGCCACTCGCGCTGCGGCAAGGCCGCCCTGCTCGCGGGCGCGCTTGATGAGCGGTTCGCCCTGACGGCGCCGCACGCCTCCGGCGCGGGCGGTTCGGGTTCCTTCCGCATCCAGCCCAAGAAAGCGGAAACGCTGGACTTGATCACCCGGCCCGAGCGCTTCCACTACTGGTTTTCCCCGCGCCTGCGCGGGTTCGTCAAGAGAGAGGACCGTCTGCCCTTCGACCAACATTTCCTGAAGGCGCTGGTCGCGCCGCGCGCGCTGCTCGACGTGATCGGGCTGGAGGACCTCTGGGCGAACCCCGAAGGCACCCAGCAGACCCTGCTCGCGGCGCTGCCGGTGTTCGAGTTCCTCGGCGCGGGCGACAAGGCCGCCCTGTGGCACCGCGACGGCGGACACGACGAGGAGCCCCGGGACTGGGCCGCCATGATGGACTTCGCGGACTTTGTGTTTTTCGGGAAGCCCCGGGGCGAACCCTTCAACCGCCTGCCCTTCCCCGACGCGCCCAAACCGTTCTCGTGGGGCGCGCCGCCGCACTGAGAATTTGGACTCGTGTGCCGTCGCCGTCGGGAAGGAAGAACCGGGGGCGCCCCCATGGAAACCTGTGCGGTTCCTCCCTGTCCCTGATCGCCGGGCAAGCGAGGCCTTCGTATCCGCTTCAGGGCGCGGCAAGCGGCGCCCCCACGGGGTCCGGACGGTAACATCGGAAGATCCGCGTGTACGGGGGTGTGGCGTGCGCCTTAAGAGGGCGCAGCAAGCGGCGCCCCTACGGACGGTGGTTCGGAGGGTTTTCGCATGCGCCCGGGCATGGGCAGGTAGGGGCGCCGCTTGCCGCGCCCTCTTCTTTCGAGACACGGCCCTCTCCGCCGCGCGCTGACATCACATGCCTGATCCAGTTCGTTCGCTTATCCGGCGATTCGTGCTTGTGCCCTTCCTTTGACTTTCCCCCGCAAACGTGATAGCTTGCGGGCGGAACGGGACGGGCGCGGGCGCAGGTAGACGGGTAATGATACTTTCCATGGCGTTGCTGAATGTGGCGGCTTTTGCGGCGGTGGAGGCGGCGCCGGCGGTGGTGCCGAAGCCGGTGAAGATGGAGTGTCTGGCGGGCGCGTTCACGCTGGATGACGCGACGCGGGTGACGTTTCCCGCGGGGGACGCCGCGGCGGAGGCGGCGGCCGCCATGCTCGGGGAGGCGCTGCGTCCGGCGACGGGTCTGCCGCTGGCGGCGGGCCCGGGGGAGGCGGGGCCGAACAGCATCCATCTGCGCACGGAGGAGACGGGGCTGGGGCCGGAGGGCTACCGGCTCGAGGTGGCGGGGGACCGCGCGCTGATCACGGGCGCGGCGGGGCCGGGGCTGTTCTACGGCGTGCAGACGCTGCGGCAGCTTCTGCCCGCGGCGGTCTTTGGCGCGGCGCGGGCGGAGGGGACGGTGTGGGCGGTGCCGTGCGTGCGGGTGGAGGACCGGCCGCGCTTCGCCTGGCGGGGCATGCTGCTGGACCCGGCGCGGCATTTCATGCCCCCGGCCTCCGTGAAGAAGTTCGTGGACACGATGGCGCTGCACAAGATGAACCGGCTGCAGCTGCACCTGACGGACGACCAGGGCTGGCGGATCGAGATCAAGAAGCACCCCAAACTCACGGAGGTGGGCGCGTGGCGCGCCGAGACGCTCGTGGGCCATTATGCGAAGAAGCCCCGGACCTTCGACGGGAAACGCCATGGCGGCTTCTACACGCAGGACGAGATCCGCGACCTGGTGGCCCACGCCGCCGCGCGCCATGTGACGATCATGCCGGAGATCGAGATGCCCGGCCACGCGCAGGCCGCCATCGCCGCCTATCCTGAACTGGGCAGCGCAACCGAACCCCTCCAGGTGCTCACCTACTGGGGCGTGAACCCGAACATCTTCAACCCGGAGGAGTCCACCATCCTCTTCCTCCAGGACGTGCTCGCCGAGGTGGCCGACCTCTTCCCGGGCGCCCACATCCACATCGGCGGCGACGAGGCCACGAAGGAGCAGTGGGAGAAGAGCCCGGCGGTCCAGAGGCGCATGGCCGATCTGGGGCTGGCGGACGAGGACCAAATGCAGAGTTACTTCATCGCGCGGATGAACGACTTCCTCAAGGCCCGCGGGAAGAAGCTGGTCGGGTGGGACGAGATCATGGACGGCGGCCTCGGCACGGACGCCACGGTCATGGCGTGGCGCAGCGTGGAAAGGGGGATCACGGCGGCGAAGGCGGGCCACGACGTGGTGATGGCCCCCACGGCCTTCACCTACTTCGACTATTGCCAGGCCCCGGCGGAAGGCGAACCCCCGGGCATCGGCGGGTTCCTCCCCCTCAAAAAGGCCTACAGTTTCGACCCCGTCCCCGGCGAACTCGACGCGGCCGCCGCCGCGCGCGTCCTCGGCGCGCAGGCCCAGCTCTGGAGCGAGTACATCCCCACGCCCGAACACTGCGAGTACATGGCCTTTCCGCGCGCCTGCGCCCTCGCCGAGGCCGTCTGGACCCCGCAGGCCGACCGCGACTACGAAGACTTCACCGCCCGCCTGGCGGAGCACCTCAAGCGCCTCGAAAACGCGGGGGTCCATTTTAGGCCGTTGGACAAATAGGCCGGGGGAGGCGAAGGGTGTGGGCGGCGATATGACGAAGGGGAAATATGGCGGTCCAGAAAAACGCCGGGCATGCATGTCCCTTGCGATGACGGCTGGGGGCGGCTGGCCTCGCGGGCGCAGGGGGCGTCCGAGGGGTGGGGAAGACCCAACGCAGAGTCGCGGAGAACGCAAAGGGCGCGGAGAGGTAAACAGTCTGCCAGCCCACCGTTTTCGATCCCCGCGCGCCACGCGCGCCTTGGAGTTCGGCAACTTGCTGCCGCCTTCCTTCGCGTGGGCTTGCCCGCGCGGGGTTGAGGCAGGATAGGTGTCCAGGCGGAGACCCGCCCCGTCCAGAGCCGATCTGGAGTTGACAATCCATACAGGATGTGCTAGCCTGCTGTTCAGGAAGTGCACTCATGACGCTCGAGGCGCAAAAGCCCACAGTGACTCAGCCGACAAACCAGGAGGTACACATGAAGAATGTTGCCGGTGTGGCAGTTGTCCTTTCTCTTGTCGCATTGTCAAAAGTCTTGCTCTACTCGCTCCCAATGCTTGGCGTCAAGCATGTTGTTGTGCAAGCCCGAAGCTTTTCTGAAGTTGCGCTGGCGTCATTTGTTGATATTCTTGGAGTCACAGTGATCGCCGCCCCTCTTCTGATGGTTTTCTGGAATGTACTAATATCACCCGCTTTTAATGCCGATAAAATAAACTATTACAAGGCGCTGCTTCTTTGTCTCCTCGGGATTTTCGCGACGGCTTTTCTTGGCACTCCGGTGTAATAACCCACGCCGATGAGAATAAGCAGACGGGAATGGCGCTGAACGGCGGCACGGCGGAGGCGCGGACCTATGACGGCTGGGGGCGGCTGGCCTCGCGAGCGCAGGGGGCGTCCGAGGGGTGGGGAAGACTCAACGCAGAGTCGC